>NZ_BAAAMU010000166.1:0-21616 GCF_039529435.1 Nonomuraea maheshkhaliensis | reverse complement strand
CACGCGCAGCCGTACCGCGGCCTCGGGATCGGCCTCGCCGGCCGCGCCGATGCGGTCGCCGGCCACCGCGCGCGGCAGGTCGGCGGCGGCGTCCAGGCTGGAGACGCCCGCCTTGGCGGCGAGCGTGGCCAGTTGCTCGGCCGCCTGCGCGGGCCCGCATCCGAGCCGCTCGATCAGGACGCCCTTGGCCAGCTCGATCAGGGCGCGGTCGTCGGCCTCGCGCCGGGTGCGCTCGGCCTCGCGGCGCAGCCGTTCGACGGTCGCCGCCAGCCGGTCGAGACCGGGCTCGGCCCGCGAGGGATGGGAGTGGCCCGTCATCGGGACGGGTCCATCCAGTGCTGGATGCGCTCGATGAGATGGTCGGCGTCGACCGGTTTGGTGACGTAGTCGCTGGCCCCCGCCGCCAGGCTCTTCTCCTGGTCGCCCGGCATCGCCTTGGCGGTGACCGCGATGATGGGCAGGTCGGCGTATTGTGGCATGGCTCTGATCGTCTCGGTGGCCGTGTAGCCGTCCATCTCCGGCATCATGACGTCCATCAGGATCAGGTCGGTCTCCTCGTGGGCGGTCAGCGTGTCGATGCCCTTGCGGCCGTTCTCGGCGTGCAGCACGTTGATGCCGTGGATCTCCAGCATGCTGGTGAGGGCGTAGAGGTTGCGGGCGTCGTCGTCCACGACCAGGACCGTGCGGCCGGCCAGGGTGTTGTCGATCTCCCGGCCCTCCGCCGCGGCCACGGTGCCGGTCCTGACCAGGGGCAGCACGTCGCCGGGCTGGTCGGCGGTCAGGTGCAGGGCGATGCGCTCGCGCAGCTCGTCGAGGCTGGACAGCAGCTCGAGCGGCTGGTTGGCCAGGCTCACCTCCTGCTGCGGGTGGGAGCGCCAGTTGTTGTACGCCAGCACGGGCACGCCGTGCAGGCGCGCGTCCCCGTCCATGACCTCCAGCACCCGATATGCCGACATATCGGGCATGTCGAGATTTATCACGATGCAGTGGCAGGTCTCGCCGGCCAGCAGCACCCGGCCCGCCTCCTCAGCCCCGGCCGCCGTCACGACCTCCAGCGAGCCGCCGAGATGGTGCGCGCTCGCCAGATCGCCCACGACGCTCTCGGTCACCAGCGACAGCAGCCCGTGCTGCCGCTCCTCGATGACCAGCAGCCGCCGCGCCGCCATCGGCGCACCCTCGGCGAGCTGCGCGCTCTGCCGCTTCGCCGCGGGCACCACGGCCACCTGAGCGTCGAACCCGGGCCGCGCCACCGGCAGATACAGGCTGAACACGCTGCCCTGCCCCGGCGTGCTGTGCACCGTGATGGCCCCGCCCAGCAGGTACGCGATCTCGCGGCAGATCGACAGGCCCAGCCCCGTACCGCCGTACTTGCGGCTGGTGGTGCCGTCCGCCTGCTGGAAAGCCCCGAAGATCACCTCAAGCTGCTGCTCGGGGATGCCCACGCCGGTGTCGATCACCCGCAGCGCGATCGCCGGCCCGTTCGGGCGCACCGACGGCGGCAGCTCACTGGCGGCGGCCGGCTCGATGCGCAGCTCCACGCTGCCCGTCTCGGTGAACTTGACCGCGTTGGAGAGCAGGTTGCGCAGCACCTGGCGCAGCCGCGAGTCGTCGGTGAGCAGCTCGGCGGGCACGTTCGGCGCGGTGGTGACGCGGAAGTCGAGGCTCTTCTGGCCGGTCATGGGCCGGAACGTGGCCTCGACGTAGTCGAGCAGCTGCGGCAGTTGCACCCACTCGGGGTTGATGTCCATCTTGCCTGCCTCGACCTTCGACAGGTCGAGGATGTCGTTGATCAGCTGCAGCAGGTCGGAGCCGGCCGAGTGGATGATCCCGGCGTACTCGACCTGCTTGGGCGTCAGGTTGCGGGTGTGGTTCTGCGCCAGCAACTGGGCCAGGATGAGCAGCGAGTTGAGCGGTGTGCGCAGCTCGTGGCTCATGTTCGCCAGGAACTCGCTCTTGTACGTGGACGCCAGCGACAACTGGTGCGCCCGGTCCTCCAGCTCCTGCCTGGCCTGCTCGATCTCCAGGTTCTTGGTCTCGATGTCCTGGTTCTGGCGGACCAGCAGCGTGGCCTTCTCCTCCAGCTCGGCGTTGGAGCGCTGCAGCTCCTCCTGCTGCTGCTGCAACTCCTCCGAACGGGCCTGCAGCTCCACGGCCAGCCGCTGCGACTCCTTGAGCAGCTCGTCGGTGCGCGCGTTGGCCACGATCGTGTTGAGGTTGACGCCGATCGTCTCCATGAGCTGGTCGAGGAAGGCCCGGTGCACCGGCGTGAACGCCTGCACCGAGGCCAGCTCGATCACGCCCAGCACCTGCTCCTCGACCACGATGGGCAGCACGATCACCGACGTCGGCTCCGTCCGGCCGAGCCCGGAGGAGATCGTGATGTAGCCGGGCGGCAGGTCGGTCATCGCGATCGTCCTGCGGCTGCGCGCCGCCTGCCCGACCAGCGCCTCGCCCAGCTTGAACCGGGCCGGGCGATCGGGGGCCACCGGATAGCCGTACGCGCTGATGAGCTGCAGCTCGCTCTCCTCGGCCAGGAAGAACGCGCCGTACTGGGCCGCGACCAGCGGCGCCAGCTCGTTCATCACCAGCTCGGCCACGGCGGCCAGGTCGCGGTGCCCCTGCATCAGCCCCGACATGCGGGCCAGGTTGGACTTGAGCCAGTCCTGCTGCTCGTTGGCGCTGGTCGTCTCGCGCAGGGACTTCACCATCGAGTTGATGTTGTCCTTCAGGTCCGCCAGCTCGCCCTCGGCGTCCACGGTGATGGACCTGGTCAGGTCACCGGAGGTGACGGCGCTGGTCACCTCGGCGATGGCGCGGACCTGGCGGGTCAGGTTGCCCGCCAGCTCGTTGACGTTCTCCGTCAGCCGCTTCCACGTGCCGGACACGCCCTCGACCTCGGCCTGGCCGCCGAGCCTGCCCTCGCTGCCCACCTCGCGGGCCACCCGGGTGACCTCGGCGGCGAACGACGACAGCTGGTCGACCATCGTGTTGATCGTGGTCTTGAGCTCCAGGATCTCGCCGCGGGCGTCCACGTCGATCTTGCGGGTCAGGTCGCCCCTGGCCACGGCCGTGGTGACCTGGGCGATGCTGCGCACCTGGTTGGTCAGGTTGTCGGCCATCGAGTTGACGTTGTCGGTGAGGTTCTTCCACGTGCCGGCCACGTTGGGGACCCGCGCCTGCCCGCCGAGCTGCCCTTCGGTGCCCACCTCGCGGGCCACCCTGGTCACCTCGTCGGCGAACGCGCCGAGCGTGTCGACCATGGTGTTGATCGTCTGGGCGAGCGCCGCGACCTCGCCCTTCGCCTCGACCGTGATCTTCTGCGACAGGTCGCCGCGGGCCACGGCGGTGGCCACCTGGGCGATGCTGCGCACCTGGTTGGTCAGGTTGGAGGCCATGACGTTGACGTTCTCCGTCAGGTCCTTCCACGTGCCGGACACGCCCCTGACCGTGGCCTGGCCACCCAGGTTGCCCTCGGTGCCGACCTCGCGGGCGACCCTGGTGACCTCGTCGGCGAACGAGGAGAGCTGGTCGACCATCGTGTTCAGGGTGTTCTTCAGCTCCAGGATCTCGCCCCGCGCCGAGACCGTGATGCGCTGCGACAGGTCGCCGCGCGCGACGGCGGTGGCCACCTGCGAGATGTTGCGCACCTGGTCGGTGAGGTTGCCGGCCATGAAGTTCACCGAGTCGGTCAGCGCCCGCCAGGTGCCGGCCACGCCCTTCACGTCGGCCTGGCCGCCTAACTGGCCCTCGGTGCCGACCTCGCGGGCGACCCTGGTGACCTCGTCGGCGAACGAGGAGAGCTGGTCGACCATCGTGTTGACGGTGTTCTTCAGCTCCAGGATCTCGCCGCGCGCGTGCACGGTGATCTTCTGCGACAGGTCGCCCTTGGCCACCGCCGTGGTGACCTGGGCGATGCTGCGTACCTGGTCGGTGAGGTTGCCCGCCATGGCGTTGACGGACTCGGTGAGGTCCTTCCACGTGCCGGACACCGCCGGCACGTCGGCCTGCCCGCCGAGCCGCCCGTCCGTGCCGACCTCCCGCGCCACCCTGGTCACCTCGGAGGTGAACAGCGAGAGCTGGTCGACCATGCCGTTGAACACCGAGGCGATCTCGCCGAGCAGCCCGTCGGCGTCGTCGGGCAGCCTGGTGCGGAAGTCGCCGTCCCTGACGGCGGTCAGCCCGGCCAGCAGCCGGCGCAGCTCCTGCTCCTCGCCGGCCTCGCCCGAGCCTCTGGGACGCTTGACCCGTGCCGCCGAACGGGACGAGCCGACACTGGGATCGCTCATCGCATCTCCTTGAGCAACGCGGAAAGGTGCTGCCGGACGGAACGTCTGCGCGATGCGTAAGACCTCAAGAGGAATCCTCCTCAGCGGGCGATCGGCGATGAAGCAGAGCGCCTCTCCCCGGAGGGAGAGGATCGGTACCGGTCCTGCGTGCCTGAGTTGCTCAGGTAGCGGAGAGAGTAGCCGGACGCGCCCGCCGCGCGCGCTAGCCGCGAGTTGTCATCTACCTATCATTGATTGATCGCTCTCGCAGGTGTGTGGTACGTCCGGCGCGGCTCTCTCAGCCATCGTCACATGCGCGTTGATCTCCTGGTCATTGGGTGTGTGGCTCGTGCGACGGTGTCGGGGGACGCTCGTGGGGCGAAAGTTGATCATCGGTGATCTGCGGGCGCAGGAACTCGTGCATCACTCGGGCCGGGTGTCGTTCACGATCTTGGCTGCGGACGGTTCGGTGTGCGGGTTGCCCGACGGGTTCTTGCGAGGCCTGAGCGGCGGGACCGATCGAACGTATGCGTACCTGCTGGTGGATCATCTGCGGTGGCTGGAGTCCGAGGGGCTGACTGTCGAGGCGGTCTCGACGCAGGATCTCGAGCGCTACATGGGGGCGGTGGGCGCGGAGTTCCGCGGGCCGTTCGGGAATCCGTGGCGGGTGGGCAAGAAGCCCTATGCACAGAGTTCGCTGGACGGCGCGGCCGCGTGTCTGAAGGGGTTCTACGTCTATGCCGGATCACAGGGCGTGAACCCGGGCCTGGCGGAGGAGTTTTCGCAGCGGGGAGCGCGGCTGCCGACGAAAGCGGACCGGAAGCGGCTGTTTCTGGGGCATGTGGTCCAGCAGGTGGCGGCCAATCCGCTGCGGCCGGCCCGGGTGGTGCGGCGGCGACATCCGAAGATGCCACCGGAGGGCGCCCGGTCGGTGCTGCTGTCAGGGCTGGAATCGGCACGCGACCGGATGACGGTGACCTGGCTGGCCGACGGGGGCTTCCGAATCGGGGAGTTCTGCGGGCTGCATCTGGTGGACCTGCATCTACGCGAAGGCGCGGCTTGCGGGCAGTGCGCCTCGCCGCACGTTCACATCTGCCATCGAGAGCTCAACCGGAACCGCAGCCGGGCCAAGAGCAAACCGCCTTGGGCGGTCCGGAACGGGGTGGTGACCGGCGGGCTGGTGCGGCGGGCGAGCCCTGCCATGATTCATACCTACTTCGAGTACATGACCACGGAGTATCCGCGCGACGCGGGGCACGGGATGCTGCTGGTTCAGCTGCACGGGGCCCGCAAGGGTGAGCCTTGGGCAGCGGCGGCGGCTCGAGGCATGCTGAACCGGGCTGGGAACCGGCTGGGACCTGGGAAGATCAATCCGCACTCCTGGCGGCATCAGTTCGCCACCAACGTACTGGACGCCTCCGACGGGAACACCGTGATCGCCCGAGACGCGGGCGGCTGGGCCTCGGCGGTGACGGTCGATGATGATTGCCCCACACCGCGGGCTCAGGGATCAGTTTGTACACGGGCACTCAGACCGTACGGTGTCCGGCGATCGCGAGCAGCGCGCGCAATGGGGCGGCGGGTGCGGGTTGGGTCCGCCACACCATGGCTTTGGTGTAGCGCACCGAAGGCTGCAGAGGGATGATCGCCACCTTCTCGTCGTGTAGTGAGGGGTCCGTCTGCGCCGACAACGCGGTGCCGATGCCTGCTTTGACCAGCGCGACTTGGAGCGCGACATCGTTGGTCTCACAGCCTGGCCGGAATGCTTCGGCCCCGTCGCAGGCCGCGAAGCTCTCTTCCAGAAGAGTGCGCAGGCCGCTGTCGCGGGCGTAGGTGATTGTCGTCGGCCCAGCCAGCTCGGTCAGCGGCAGTCGCGCGAGCTTCGCGCGATCGTCGGCCGCCGGAACGACGGCGACGATCTCGTCTTCGAGCATGGTCAGCATCTCCAGCGTCCCGGGCAGCGGCATGGTTGGCAGGGCGACCACGGCGGCTTCGAGCGCTCCGTGGCCGATCCTGGCCAGGAGTTCGGCGCTGGTGCCGCCAATGAGCTCGACGGTGACGTTTGCGTGCTGGCGGTGGAACTCGCCGAGGATCGCGGGCAGGTCCGTGCGCTCGACGCCGTCGACGGTACCGATCCTCAGGGATCCGGACAGCACGCCGGAGCGGGCGGCGAACTCCGCGACGGCGGCTGCCGTCGCGGCCAGCGCCTGGCGGGCAAAGGGCAGTAGGACGTCGCCGCCGCGTGACAGCCGGACTGAGCGCGACGTGCGCTCGAAAAGCGGCTCGCCGAGTTCATGCTCAAGCGCCCGGATCTGCTGGCTGATGGCCGGCTGGGCGACCCGGCAGCGGGCCGCGGCCCGTGTGAAGGACTCCTCCTCGGCGACGGCCACGAAGTATTCGAGGGTGCGTAGCTCCATGAGGAAATGTCCTTGACCTTTCTCATCGGGCGGCAGCTAGATCCTGGCTTATCGATTTCAGGTTAACCCGCTTGCGCCGGGAACCGGCGCCGTCCGAACACCCAAGCGATCACCCCAGCAGCCGCGCCCCACAGCGCCAGGGGTGAGGATCGGCGTGGCGTCCTGGTGATCGTAGAAGTAGATGGCGGTGTGCTGACCGCCCACCGAAGCGCAAACGGATGTACCGAAGGGTGGGCCCGAGCGGTCATTTCGTCGGGTAGCCGGGGCACATTGCTGCGCCCCGGCCCCCTCGGAACCGTGCGTGCGACTTTCACCGCACACGGCTCAAGCACGCCCTGATGGCTTCTGGGAAGGTTGCAGACTCACGCCCCAGCGAACCCGTCACCCACCATGGCAAGCGGATCCACGACCTCGTCGAATGTCCTCGCGTCCACATGTCCGCTGGCCAAAGCAGCCTGGCGCAACGTCTGGCCCTTGGCGAGCGCCTCCTCGGCGATGTGCGCGGCGTTCTGGTAGCCGATAAGCGGACTGAGCACCGTGACGAGCATCAGACTCTCGTCCACGTACTGCCTGATCCTGCTCCGGTTGAGTTCGGTGTCCGCGACGGAATACACCCGGAACTTCTCCGCGCCATCGGCGAGAACGCGCGAGGAGTGCAGGAAGTTGTTGACGATTAACGGGCGCATCGCGTTGAGCTCGAAGTTGCCCTGGCTGCCGGCGAAGGCGACTGCCGTGTCGTCGCCGAGTACCTGGAGGGCGATCATGACCATCGCCTCGCACTGGGTCGGGTTGACCTTGCCCGGCATGATCGAGGACCCGGGCTCGTTCTGCGGCAGGAGCAGTTCGGCCAGGCCTGTGCGCGGCCCAGACGCCAGCCAGCGCATGTCGTTGGCGATCTTCATCAAAGCCACGGCGAGCCCGCGCAACGCCGCGTGGGCACGCACCATGGGGTCCAGGGAGCCCTGCGCCATGAACTTGTTCGGCGCCGTGATGAAGGGCTTTCCAGTCAGGTCGGCGATCCGGGCGGCGACATCGCGGCTGAAACCCTTGGGGGCGTTGAGTCCCGTCCCGACCGCCGTTCCGCCCAAGGCCAGCTCCAGAAGTCCCGTCCGGGCATGTTCGATCTCCGCGATACAGGCCTGCAGCTGGCAGGCCCACCCCGACCATTCCTGCTCGACGGTCAAGGGCACGGCGTCCTCCAGATGCGTACGCCCGATCTTGACCACGTCGTGCCACTGGCGGGCTTTCTCTTCGATCGTGGTGGCGAGCTGCCGGACCTGGGGCAGCAGGCGATCGTCGATCTCGAAGACCGCCGCGATGTGCATCGCAGTGGGGAAGCTGTCGTTGCTGGATTGGCCCATGTTGACATCGTCGTTGGGTGCCACCGGCTGTTGTGTGCCGAGCGTGCCGCCGAGCAGCTGGCAGGCCCGGTTGGCGATCACCTCGTTGACGTTCATGTTGCTTTGCGTTCCCGACCCGGTCTGCCAGACATAGAGCGGGAACTCGTCGTCCAGCTCGCCGGCGATCGTCTCCTCGGCGGCCCGGACGATCGCCCGCAGCTTCCAGTCGGGAAGGCGTCCGGCGGCCGCGTTGACTTGTGCCGCCGCCTTTTTGACGTACCCGTAGGCGCGGCAGACGGCCTTGGGCATGCGGTCGTCGCCGATGGAGAAGTGAATCAGGGAGCGTTGTGTCTGAGCGCCCCAGTAACGATCCGCGGGAACGTCGATGCTCCCCATGCTGTCGAACTCCGACCGCTCGCCCGTCGCGTCGATTCCGACGGGCACGTCGCGCAAGACAGGGTGTTGTCCTTCGTCCCGGCTCATGAGCGTTCCACCGCTTCGTTAGGCTGCGGAAGGTCTCGGTAGACCGGCTGCCACATCGCCTCGCGGACGGCTTCCACAAGGTTGGCGTGGGATCTCGTGGCGACCCCGTCGACGGCGGCGGCCTGGGCCACGGCGATCGCAACTGTCGCGGACAGCGCCCGCAGGTTCGCCACTGGTGGCAACAGAGCGGCTCCCGGTTTACCGACGTCCACCTGCCCGGCCACGGCCTCGGCGGCGGCCAGCAGCATGGAGTCGGTGACGTGCTCGGCGCCGGAGACGATCGTGCCCAATCCCAGGCCCGGGTAGAGCATCGCGTTGTTCGCCTGGCCGATGAAGTAGGTGACGCCGTCGTAGTCGACGGGGTCCACCGGGATACCGGCGGCGACCAAGGCCTTCCCTCGCGACCACTGCACCGCGTCCGACGGCATGACCTCGACGCGGCTGGTCGGGTTCGACAGCGGTAGCAGGATGGGCCGTTCCACTCCCGCCGCCAAGGCTTCGACGACTTCCCGGGTGAACGCACCGGCCACCGTGGAGGTCCCGATCAGGATCGTGGGCTTGACGTGCCGGATCGTGGTCAGCAGGTCGATCCGACCATCGGCCCAGTCCGCGACCTCGTCCTTCCGTCGCGAGTAAGGCTGCTGATAGTCCGGCAGGTCGGGCATGTCGTCAGTGACCAGGCCCTGCTTGTCGATGAGCCAGACGTTGTCCTTCGCCTCCTGTGCCGACGCGCCGTCCCGCACCATGGCAGCGTGGATCTGGTCGGCTATCCCGGTACCGGCGGTTCCGGCGCCGAACACCACGAGCCGCTGGTCCGCCCAGCGCTCCCCGGTCATGCGCAGGCCCGCGAAGACGGCGGCCAGGACGATGGCGCCGGTGCCCTGCATGTCGTCGTTGAAGATTCGGTAGCGCTTGGCATTTTCTACCAGGATGCGCCGGGCGTTCCCAGGGCCGAAGTCCTCGAAGTGCAGCAAAGCGTTCGGGAAGAGCTGAGCCGCCGTCTCCAGATATTGGGCGACGAACTCGTCGTAGCGCTTGCCGGTGACACGCGCATGGCGGTTGCCGAGGTAGGACGGGCTGTTGAGCAGGAGCTCGTTGTCCGTGCCGGCGTCGATGTTGACCGCGACGACTCGGTCGGGGTCGATGCCCGCGGCGGCGGTATAGACGGCGAGCTTGCCGATCGAGATGTCGGTGCCGTTCACGCCCCAGTCGCCGATGCCCAGGATCTCCTGCGCGTCCGAGACGACGATGAGATCGACGTCCTCGGCGCCGAGACCCAACGAGCGAAACGAGCTCTCCACGTCCTCGGGGTGGTCGATGGACAAGTACACTGCGCGCGAATCGCGGAAGTCGCTGGACCACTGCTCGATCGCTTCGCCGACGGTGGGGTCGTAGACGATCGGCAACAGTTCGGTGAGGTGGTCTACCAAGAGCCGGTAGTACAGCACCTGATTCTGGTTGTGCACCTCGTTGAGATACAGGTACCGATGCAGGTTGGAGGGCTGTTGCCGCAGCTGCGCGTAGGCACGGGCGGCCTGCTCGTCGAGGGTCTCGACGGCGGCCGGCAACCGGCCGACGATGCCCAGCTGGGCGCGCTGGGCCAGGGTGAAGGCGGTTCCCCGGTTGCGGTAGCGGTCTTGGAGAACGGTGGGTTTGACGGACATGCGGTTCCTTTGCGGTATGGCGGATCGAGGAGCCCGGCTCAAGCAGCGGTCGGTCCCGACACCTGCGTCTCGGGCCGCAGGTCGCAGAAGCCCCGCGGGTTGGCGGGCCGCTTTCCCTGCCCGATCTTCGCCGTCCGGCTCCAGGGCGCGCCGATGAGTCGTTTGGTCCCCTCGAGCATCGATTTCGGCTCCAGGTTGCGGTTGGTGTCGACCTCGCTGGCGGCGTGGGCCGTCATCGTGGCGTCGACCGGCTCGGGGTCGGCCCGCGCTCGGGAAAAGACCGGCTTCGGGTAGTCGACGAGCCGGTCGGAGGCGTCGTCCTCCCAGCCCGTCCTGGTCTGGAACCTGCGGTCGTTGAAGCCGGTCACCAACGGCCCCGGGTTAAACGGTCGCCACCTCGATGCCGAACTCCTGCAGTTCGTCGGCCCGGGAGGTTCAAACGGTCAGCACCACTTTGCCGACGACCTTGCCATCCGCCAGAAGTTGATGAGCTTGTGCCGCGTCGTGCATGGGCAGGACGGTGTCCACGATCGGCCGGATGCGGCCGTCGGCCACCATGGGCCACACGTTCGCGCGGACAGCGGCGACGATCTCCGCCTTCTGGCGGTGGCTGCGTGACCGAAGGGTCGTGGCCGCCACCGACCCGCGCTTGGCCATCAGCTCGCCGATGTCGAGGGCCGTAGGCGAAACGTCGCCCCCGATCATGACCAGACGTCCGCCGGCAGCCAAGGCGCGGACGTTGCGGGCGAGGTAGGGCCCTCCGACTATGTCGAGAATGACGTCCGCGCCGTGCCCTTGTGTGGCCTTCCAGACCTCGGTGGCGAAGTCCTCCTCGCGGTAATTGATCGTGACATCGGCTCCGAACTCGGCGCTTCTGGCCACTTTGTGTGGTGTTCCAGCGGTGGCCAGAACCCGGGCACCCGACGCTTTGGCCCACTGACTAGCGAAACTGCCGATGCCGCTGGTGGCGCCGTGGACGAGAAACGTCTCACCCGGCTTGAGGCGGGCCAGCATGGCGATGTTCGAGTAGACCGTGCAGGCCGCTTCAGGAAGGGACGCGGCCTGAACGAAGGAAAGGTTCGCCGGTTTGGGCAGCACCTGGCCCGCGGGGACGGAAACGGACTGTGCATAGCCTCCGCCGTTGAGCAGGGCACACACCTCATCGCCCACGGCCCAGCCAGCGACGCCTACACCGACTGCGCTGATGGAACCCGAGCATTCCAGCCCCAGCAGCGGAGAGTCGTCTGCCGGTACCGGGTACATCCCTTGACGCTGCAAGAGATCGGCTTTGTTGACGCCGGTCGCCCTGACATCGATGACGAGCTCACCCGGACCGGGTCGCGGCGCCTCAACGGTGACCCACTCCAGAACGTCCGGAGTTCCCGGCGTGCGTACCACCACGGCCTTCATTAGTCCTTCACCTTCCTCGTCTCGCTGATCTGCGTACGGACCGTGTCGGTCCCCACAGCGCGTTCCGCTGGGAGGCGACCGACACGGGTCGCCGCGTGGCGGTGGTGACCAGCTCGGCGAAGGACAGGCAGCCCGCCAGGCCAGCAGCCGCGAAGCCGAAGTGGCGGAACCTGCCACGGAGCCAAACCGCCGGCGAACCGCCCGGCCGCGCCGGTCGGCCCATGGGAGCAGGCGGTGACCTGCAGGACTGCAGGACGCCGGCTACGGTCCCTCACTCCAACAGCGTGCGGGCCGCGATCGCCGAGGCGCTGATGGCTGCGGGGAAGCCCGCGTAGAACGCGATGTGCGTGATGATCGCCCCGAGTTCGGCCTGCGTCACGCCGTTGTCGACGGCGTGACGCAGCTGCGCGGGTAGCTCGTCGGGGCGGTAGAGCGCCACCACCGCGGCGACGGTGGCGATGCTGCGGTCCCGGGGACTGAGGGCAGGGTCTGCCCACACCTCGCTGTACAAAGGGTCCTCCACCAAATCGGTGAGGGCCGGGGTGAAGGCGCGGGCCATTTCCCGGGGTGACACAGGCGTGGACTGAGGCTCGGGCTGTCCGGTCATTGTCAGCTCCGTGCCAGGGCATGGCGTGCGATGCTCGCGGCGAACAGCGGCGTCTCGCGGCTGTTGTGGTCGCCGGAGGCGGCCTGCCGGGCTGCGGCGGCCTCCTCGAAGGACTGCCCGTTCGCCTCCAGGAAGGCCAGGAAGTCGGTCGTGGGGTGACTGACGACACTGTTGGTGTAGGTCAGCGTGCCGTCGCCGTTGTCCTTGACGGACAGATCCCAGATCACCTGCACCGTGGTCCAGCCGTGCGGGGTCAGCACGTCAGAGGTGGAGACCATGTGGCAGTGCAGCTTCTCGGCGATCTCGGCGACATAGTGCTGGACCACCAGGCCGGTCCCGATCATCTCCACGTTGATCGACATCGGCCGGCCGTCGTCGGTCGTGGTGTAGCCCGCCGCCTTGTGATCCGGCGGAGCGCAGCGCTGGTACTCCTTGTCGGGCAGGTTCAGCAGCCAGTCGGCGATGTCGATCGACTCCAGCGGAGCCTCAATTGTGGCCGTGACCTGCGAGGACGACAGGACCATGTCGCTGACGACCTTGTTCTCCGTGCTCATGGCGATCCCTCTTTCTCTAGATTCCAGACCTCTCGATCCGACTGCCTTCCAGGCTCGCTGACCTCGAATGATAAGTCAAAGACGCATTACTTATGGTTTCAATAAGTACTCCTGATGAATCGCCGAAGCAGCGACCACCCCAGCTGGCGGCGCCGGGGACAGATAGGCGCCCAGAACCGCCAGACGACTCTGGCCGAACCGGCGGGCCACCAATGCCCAGCGCATCCGCACGTGGGCGGTCCAGCCATTGAAAGTCGTCGATGATGACCACCAGCGGCGGTCCGCGGTGCCCGCCGTCATTTCTCGTTCCGGTCCCTATGAGCGGCCAGAGCGCCGTTACCTCCAACCCTGGCCCCGGACAGTTCGCCGAGCAGTTGATGTCGGCCGAGGCCGGCGCGATCTGCGGTGCGGACTGCGGGCAGGTCGGCGAGCCCGTCTGAAGCCGGCCCATCCGAATTCCAGCCGGAGGGGCATTCCCGGTTTGTGATCGTCACACACCTGCGTGCCGCGTGAAGTCCCAGGTCGCCCTCGTGAACCAACAATCAGCGTTGAATAAAGAGGAACCAGGACGTGTACGGGTGGTGAGAACACTCTCACCCGCACATCCCGCCGCCGCGGCCGTGCCCTTCCGCCCTGCTCAGAGGGAGGGCTGCGAGGAGCGGGCGGCGGCGGCCACGGCATGCTCGACCGTGTCGTGCAGCGGCAGGTGCGCCACCACCCCCGTGATCTCGAAGAGCCGGGAGGGCAGCGGCTGCACGCCGGCCAGGCGCACCGCCCCGCCCTGCCTGAGGCAGTCGGTGGCGCACATCAGCAGAACGTGCAGGCCCGAGCTGTCCATGAACGGCACCCCCGACAGGTCGAACACCAGGGTCTCGGCCGGGCTCCGCCTGACCTCGCGCAGATAACCTTCGAGCTGCGCCCGGTTGGTGGCGTCCATCTCGCCGGTCACGGCGATCACGGTCACCTCGGGCAGGTGCTGGTGCGCCAGCGTCAAGGACGGCATCGGCGGGGTCACCGCTCTCGCCGGGGTAATGCGGCCATCAACGAAATATAGACCGCCGGACTCGCCGGCGACATCCCGCGTTCATGTCGTCGGGTCAGGCCGGGTCATGGCGTCGGGTCAACGTCGGGTCAACGTCGGGTCAACGTCGGGTCAGGCCTGGTCAGGCCGTCTGCCGGGCCGGGCGCGAGCAGCGACGACATCGTGGTGACCAGCACGTGCCCGACCTCCTCCGGCTTCAGCCGCCCCGCCTCCCGCTCCCGCGCGGCGGCGTGGATGATCGCGAAGAACGTGGTCACCAGCCACGGCAGCGGCAGGTCGTGCCGGAAGTCGCCGTCGCGCCTGCCGCGCTCGATGAGCGACCGCACGCGGCGCAGCGGGCGCTCGTGCCGCTCCCTGACCCGCTCCCCGGCCGGATCGGTGGCTGGCGCCCGGTCCGCGGCCAGGAACAGGCGGCGATGCCGGTCGAGCACCTCCCACGCCGACCGCAGCAGCCCGGCCATCGCCTCGGGGGCCGGCGCCGCGTCGATGCACTCGTGCTCCAGCACGGCGTCCGTCAGGTCCACCGCCCGGTCGAGCACGGCGCCGACCAGCGCCTCCCGCGAGGGGAAGTGGTGGTAGAGGACGGACGGGCCCACGCCGGCCGCCTCGGCGACGTCGGTCATGCCGGCCGTGGGGTCGGCGCTGAGCAGCCTGGTCGCGGCGTCGAGGATCGCGGCGACGTCCCGCTCGGCCTCCGCGTGCCGGGCGGGTACGGGCTGACGTGCCGCGGTCCTCACCATGGGACCAGCCTACGACCCCGTCCGCACCCGTCTCCGCAGGCACCACCCCAGACCGGCACCCGTTTCCGGTATTCACCACCTTTGACCGGCACCCGTTCCGCCGAAGCCGTGCCCAGGGGCGCCTTCGTCAGAGCAGCAGTGCCCGGTCGAGCAGGGACTGCAGGGTCACCGCCCCGAGCAGGCGATCACCCTCCACCACCGCCACCAGCGGGCTGTGCGTCCGCGCCATCAGCGCCGCCAGCTCCAGCACGGTCGCGTCCGGATCCGCCACCGGCAGCTCGCGCCGCTGCTCGGGCAGGCACTCCCGGACGCTCTTGCCGCCGAGCCGGTGCAGGAACCGGTCCGCGTGCGCCTCGTCCACCACCCGCGCCAGCGCCGGATCGTCCTGACAGTACGCCGGCACCGCCAGCCGCAGCACCTGCGTGCCGGGCAGGATGCTGTGCGGCCGGCCGCTCTCGTCCACCAGGATGAGGCCCGGCAGATCCAGGTCGGCCAGCAGCTTGGCGGCCTCAAGCGCCGGGGTGCCGAGGGTGACCGTCGGGAACTCGACGGCGAGATCGCGTGCGCGCATCAGTGATCCTCCGCGGGCCAGCCTAGCCAACCCGCACGGCCGGCGTTCCCGGCCAGGTCTGGCCGGCCGTCGCGGCCGGCGTTTCCGGTCAGGTTCGGCCGACCTGACCGGCGTTCCTGGTCAGGGTTGGCCGAGGTCGCGGCCGGTGTTCCAGGCCGGGCCCAGGCGAGGTCGTCGACCGCCAGGAACGTCTCGCCGGCCACGGCCGCGGGGGTCGTCCCGGTGAACGCCATGACGTCCCGGTGCAGGTGGGACTGGTCGGCGTATCCGGTGCCCGCCGCGACGGCGGCCGCGGGCTCGCCGGCGACCAGGCGGTGCGCGGCCTCGTCGAAGCGGACCAGCTTCGCGGCACGTTTCGGGGCCAGCCCGAGCTGGGACCTGAACCTGGACCACAGGCGCTTACGGCTCCACCCGACCTCGTCCGCCAGCCCGTCTATCCGGAGCACGCCGTGACCGGCCACGATCCGCCGCCAGGCCCAGGCCACCTCGGGGTCCACCGGCGGCCCGCATTCGCGGCGGCGGGCCAGCAGCGCCTCGGTCAGCGCGAAGCGTTCCGGCCACGACGCGGCCTCGCTCAGCCGTTCACGGATCCGCGGCACGTCTCGTCCCCACAGGTCGTCGAGGACGACCAGATCTCCGTCGAGCTCGGCGGGGGAGACGCCCAGGACCGCCCGGGCGACGACGGGCGACAGGCGCACCTGCACGCACTCGACGTTCTCGCCCCGCGCCCGTGCCGTGCCGCCTGAGCCGAAGCCGGGCCCGGCGACGAGGCAGCCCCGCTGCCGTCGCCCGGCGCCGCAGTCCACCACGGACGTGCCGGCGCCGAAATCGAGCAGCAGCGTCACGGCCGGGTGCGGGACCATCCTGAGCGCGTGCAGGTCGCCGACGCGGAACCCGGCCATGGTGACCCCGGCCGTCCGGCTGGGCCGGCGCGGGCGCGCGACCCCCCACTCCGCCACACCGTGCACGAACCTACGCACCGGGCCATGCTACGCGAGCCGGGCGAAGGGAACATTCGTTCAAGACGCCGCCGCCCACCGGCGGTCACCGTGGCGCACATGACTTCTTCCGACAAGACATCGCATACGACGGAGAGCTCGCTGCTGCCCGTGGACGGCGAGGACGTCCACGTGTGCCAGGACGGCCCGCGCGACGCCCCCGCGCTCCTGCTCCTCCACGGATCGGCGTCCTCCGCCCGTTCGTGGGACGCGCTGGTCCCGCTGCTGGCCGGATCCCACCGCGTCATCAGGATCGACCTGCTCGGGCACGGCCGGTCGGCGAAACCGGACGGCGACCACTACGCGCTGCCCGCCCAGGCGCGCCGGGTCGCCGCCGTCATGGACCTGCTCGGCGTCCGGCGGGCCGTGGTCGCCGGCCACTCCAGCGGCGGCGTGGCCGCCACCGCCCTCGCCGAGCTGCGGCCCGACCTGGTGACCGCGCTCGTCCTGATCAACACCGGGCCGGGGCTGGACGCCTTCATCGCGTCGGAGCAGGCCGCGATCAACCCGGAGACGTGGCCGCCGGCCGACGAGGAGATCCGCCGGTTCGCGAGCACCGGGTTCAGCCGCCCCGGCTACCAGGTGCCGGACGAGCTCCTGGACGAGGTGCGGGCCATGACCTACCACAGCCTCACCGCGACGATGGCGGCCACCAGCGCCTACCTGGCGCGGCGGGCGCTCCCTGAGCGGCTGGCGGAGCTGGGCAAGCCGCTCCTCGTGCTCTTCGGCGCGGACGACCGCAGGTGGCGGTCCTCGTCGGCCGGCCGCTACCGCGTCGTGCCCGGCGCGAGGGTGGAGCTGCTGCCCGGTCTCGGACACTCGCCCATCCTGGAGGACCCGCCGCGTACGGCCGCGTCCCTCCTGACCTTCACCGCCCGCCACGCCGCACGCGCGGACTGAACGGGACGACCCGCCCAGATCGCGCGCGCCTGCCCGCCTCCGGGCACGCCCCCGTTCCGCCGGTGATCTCCCTCAGGGCAGCTCGGCGAAGCGTTCGACCTGCTCGGTCCGTCCCGAGACCAGGACGATGTCGCCGTAGGTCAGCTCCGTGTCGGCCGTCGCGTACGTGAAGTCCTCGCCGGGCGGCTTCACCGCCACGATCGTGACGCCGTACTTGCGGCGCAGGTTGGAGCGGCCCAGCGGCACCCCCACGTACTCCTTCGGCGGGCGTGTCTTGGCCAGCGCGAAGCTCTCGTCCACCTGCATGTAGTCGAGCAGGCGCCCGCTGACCAGGTGGGCCACCCGCTCGCCCATGTCGTGCTCGGGGAAGACGACGTGGTGGGCGCCGATGCGGCTCAGGATGCGGCCGTGCTGGGTGCTGATCGCCTTGGCCCAGATGTCGTTGATCTCCAGCTCGGCCAGCAGCGACGTGGTCAGGATGCTGGCCTCGATGTCGCTGCCGACGGCCACGACCGCCTGGTAGAAGTCGGGGACGCCGAGCTGGCGCAACGCCTCCATGTCGGTGGCGTCGGCGGTGGCGATCTGGGTGATGTGTCCGGCCAGGCTCTGCGTGATCTTCGGCCGGTGGTCGATGGCCAGGACCTCGGTGCCGCGCCGGGTGAGCTCCAAGGCCAGCGACGTGCCGAACCGGCCCAGCCCGATGACGACCACCGGGTCGCCCTTGTACTCAACCAACGATGACTCGCTCCTCGGGTAGTTCGTAGTGTCGTGCGCGCGTGTTGAGGGCCAGCGCGGAGCCCAGCGTGAGCGGGCCGATCCGGCCGATGAACATGAGCACGACCAGCAGCAGGTGGCCGGCCGTGCCGAGGCTCGCGGTGATGCCGGTGGTCATGCCCGCCGTGCCGAACGCCGAGATCACCTCGAAGAGCACCACGTCGAGGCCGTGCGGGGTGAGGGCGAGCAGCAGGTACGTGGCCAGCCCCACGAGCGCCACGCCCAGCGTCGTGATCGTGACGGCCTGGCGCTGGGTGGTGTCCGGCAGCCTGCGCCGGCCGACGTTGACCCGGCTCTCGCCGCGCATCTCCGCCCACACGACGAAGGCCAGCAGCCCGATCGTGGTCACCTTGATGCCGCCCGCCGTGCCCGCGCTGCCGCCGCCGATGAACATCAGCAGGTCGGTGGCCAGCCAGCTCGACGGGTACAGCTGCGTGATGTCGAGGGTGTTGAACCCGGCCGAGCGCGGCATGACGGCGGTGAAGAACGCCGCCAGCACCTTGCCCGGGTCGTCGAGCCGCCCGAGCGTCCCCGGGTTGCTCCACTCGGTGGCCAGGAAGACGAGGGTGCCGAGCAGCAGCAGGGCCAGGCTCGTGCCGACCGTGATCCTGGTCAGCACGGACCACTTGCGCGGATGCCGCCACGCGCGGGCCAGCTCGAACACGACGGGGAAGCCGAGCCCGCCGACGATGCAGGCGAACGCGATCGTCAGGCAGATCCACGGGTCCGACACGAACCGGACCAGGCTGTCCGGCCAGAGCGCGAAGCCGGCGTTGTTGAACGCGGTGACCGCGTGGAAGGCGCCCAGGTAGAGGGCGCGGCCGAACGGCTCGCCGTACCCGATGAGGAAGCGCGCGACCAGGACGGCGGCGGCCACGCTCTCGCACAGCAGGCTGAACAGCACCACCTTGCGCACGACCCGGCGCACGTCGCTCATGCTCAGCGTCTTGGTCTCGGCCTGGGCCGCGATCCTGGCCCGCAGTCCTAACCGGCCCGACACGAGCAGCATGAACAGGGTGGCCAGCGTCATGATGCCGAGACCGCCCACCTGGACCAGCCCGGCGATCACCACCTCGCCGAACGCCGACCAGTGCGACTCGGTGTCGACGACGGCCAGCCCGGTCACGCACACGGCCGACGTCGAGGTGAACAGCGCCGCCATCCAGCCCGCCGACTCGCCGGACGCGCTGGCGACCGGCAGCGCGAGCAGGAGTGTGCCGACCGCGATGACCAGGCCGAACCCGGCCACGACGACCTGGGCCGGTTGCTGGAAGCGGAAGGTGAAGGGCAGGCGCACGCTCACCACCGCGCCTTGCGGCGGCAGCCGTCACCGTGGCACTCGCGCGCGCCCCACCGCCGGCTCCGGCAGCGGCTCGGGCAGCGGCCCCGGCAGGGGCTCTGACGCCGGCTCCGGCAACGGCCATCCATGGTGAACGCCTCCCCCAGGCAGCAGACCGGCAGTCGATGCCGACCCTACTTCCCGGTGTGCCGCGCACTACCGTAACAGGCCACGCCGCCGCCAGCGCACCTACGCCTCCTTGACGGAGAAACGCCGGATTCCTACGCGAAACATACACGCCCGGGGCGTTCACTTGAGCGGGTCATGGCCCCAGTTCATCAGCGAGTAGCGCCAGCGGGTGTCCTTCACGTCGCCGGAGGGACGCTGGGCCAGGTGCCGGCGCACGTAGCCGATCACCTTGCGCATGTGGGCGTAGTCGGCGTCGGTCCGGTCGGACTCCTTCCCCTGCAGCAGCTTGACGATCTTGCGGCCGGACTCGTGGCCCACGGACTCACCGCCGCCGTCCTTCTGGCCGACGGACTTCGACTCGTCCGTGGCCAGCCAGCGTTCGAGCTCTTTCGCGGTCATGTTCACGACCTCGCCGAACTCGGCCGCGACGGCCTTGCCGTCCTCGCTCACCTGCCGCCCTTACGCAGCGCGGACGGCTTGTGCACGGCCTTCTTGCCGCTCTTCTCGCTGCGTACGACGTACTGGGGGTCGTCGGGCGAGGCGGCGACCTCGCGGCCCGCCTCGTGCTGCCGCTCGGTCAGCTTCTTCTCGACCTTGCCCTTGGCGGTGGAGCCATGGCTGCGCCAGGTGACCTCGTCGCCCGGCTCGGGCTCCCTCTTCTTCGTCATGTGGACCCGGGCTACCCGGCGCCCCGCCCCGTACCCGCCGCCTGCCGTTTCTTTACGCTTACGCGCCGGAGCACTCAGGTGAGCGAGCCGAAGAACGCGCGCAGCTCCGCGATCAGCACCTCCGGCGTCTCCAAGGCCGCGAAGTGGCCGCCGTGGCCGAACTCCGACCAGCGCACCACGTGGTGCGCCTGCTCGGCCAGCGGCCGCACCGAGAAGTCCGTCGGGAACACCGCCACGGCCGTCGGCACGCTCCCTCGCTCGACCGGCCGCCACATGTCCGGATCGGTGAACCGCTCGAAGTACGTGTGCGCGGACGAACCCGCCGTCCCCGTGAACCAGTAGACGCTCACGTCGGTCAGGATCCGGTCCCGGTCCACGGCGTCCTCGGGCAGCTCGGCGGCCGGATCCGTCCAGTCCTTGAACTTCTCGACGATCCAGGCGAGCTGCCCGGCGGGGGAGTCGTGCAGCGCGGCGGCCAGGGTCTGCGGGCGGGTGCCCTGCAGCCGCAGGTACGCGCCGAGCCGCTCCTGCCACTCCTCCATCCCGGCCAGCCGGGCCCGCTCGGCCTCCGTCAGCGCGCCCATCACCGCCGGGTCGCCGGTGGGGAACGTCAGCAGCGCGTTGACGTGCACGCCGATGACGTGCTCCGGCGCGGCCCGGCCGATCAGCGGCGCGATGAAGGCCGAGACGTCGCCGCCCTGGACGCCGTACCGGTCGTAGCCCAGCCGGTCCATCAGCGCGGCCAGCGCGGCGGCCGTGCGGCCGTCGGTCCAGCCGGTGCCGGGCAGCGGCCCGGAGAAGCCGTAGCCGGGCAGCGACGGGATCACCAGGTGGAAGGCGGGCGAGGCGGCGTCACCGCCGTGCGCGGCCGGGTCGGTGAGCGGGCCGATCAGGTCGAGGAACTCGATCACGCCGCCCGGCCAGCCGTGCAGGAGCAGCAGCGGGGTGGCGTCCGGCACGGCCGAGCGCACGTGCAGGAAGTGCACGTCCGCGCCGTCGACGGTGGTGACGAACTGCCGGTACGCGTTCAGCGCCGCCTCCTGGGCGCGCCAGTCGAAGCCGTCGGCCCAGTACGCGGCCAGGTCGCGCAGGTAGCTCGTGGGCACGCCGCGCTCCCAGCCGGCGCCGGGCAGGTCGGGAGCCCAGCGGGTACGCCGGAGCCGGTCGCGCAGGTCGTCCAGCCCTGCCTGCGGAATCTCGATGCGGTACGGGCGGATCTGGGAGGTGCTGTCGCTCTTCGTCATGTCTCCGACGATAGGAACGATCGGTGTCAGCTTCTGGCACCGATTCGACAGCAGAAACGCTGGGAAAATTGGTGTCATCTCCTGGCATCGATTCCACGGCAGAATCGAGGTCATGCTGGAGACCTCGGCGCGGCTGCTGCGCCTGCTGTCCCTCCTGCAGTCGCGGACGGACTGGACCGGCGCCGAGCTGGCCGGACGCCTCCAGGTCGGGTTGCGTACCGTGCGGCGCGACATCGACCGGCTGCGCGAGCTCGGCTACCCCGTGGACGCCACCCCCGGCGTGGCGGGCGGCTACCGGCTGGGGCCCGGGGCCGCGCTGCCGCCGCTGCTGCTCGACGACGAGGAGGCGGTCGCCGTGGCCATCAGCCTGCGCACGGCCGCCACCGGCAGCGTCGCGGGGCTGGAGGAGGGCGCGCTGCGGGCCCTGGCGAAACTGGAGCAGGTGCTGCCGTCCCGGCTGCGGCGGCGGGT
>NZ_BAAAMU010000165.1:0-21927 GCF_039529435.1 Nonomuraea maheshkhaliensis | reverse complement strand
CGCAGCCGGTGCAGGTCGCCGCCCGTCCGGTACGCCTCGCTCTCCTTGAGCCCGTCGATCTGCGCGGCCAGGGCCAGCTCCTGGGCCTGCTCCTCCGCCAGCCGCGTCGTCGTGGCGTCGAGCTCCCGTTCGGCCTCCTTGAGCCCGTCGCGCCTGGCCTTGACCTCGGCGGCGAGCGTCTCCAGGGTGTGGCCGGCGGAGGTGACGGCGTGGGCGGCGGCCCGCAGGACGCGCTGGGCGTAGCCGCGCTGCCGGACGGCCAGCCGGTCGGCCTCCTCCACGTCGCGGTCGAGCAGCCGCAGCTCCTCGCGCCGCCGGTCGAGCCGTTCGAACCCCTCGGCGATCTCGTGGATCTCGCCTTCGCCCAGCGGCGGCAGCGCGCTGGACAGCAGCTCCGACAGCAGCCCAGGGTCGAGCCGCTCGGACAGCTTGGGCGTGCGGAGCTGGCGCAGCGCGGTGAGCAGGGAGTCGTAGCGCTGCTCGTTGAGGCCCGGGTAGAGCGTCTGGCGCACGGCGGTGCGGTAGGAGGCGGCCGACTCGTGGACGGTTCCACAGCCGTCGAGCTCCTCGGCGAGCTGCGCCTTGGTCAGCGGCTGACCGGCCTCGCCGCTGAGGCTGACGCCGTCGGGGGTGCCGACGCGGGCCTCGGTGGTGAAGTAGGTGGCGGTGACGTTCTTGGTGTGGACGGTGGCCTGCAGCCGGGCGCCGCAGGTGAACCAGCGGCCGTCGGCGTGCCGGAACTCCAGCCACACGTAGCCCACCCGGGTGACGCCGCCGGCGCCGTCGCCCATGAGGTTCCAGTGCATGGTGCGCTCGGTGCCGCCGAACGTGGACAGCCGGCTCGGCTTGAGGCTGGCGTCCAGCACGTACGGCAGCAGCAGTTCCAGCACCTTGGACTTGCCGCTGCCGTTCGGACCGCGCAGCAGCAGCCGCCCCCGGTGGAACTCGAACACCTCGTCGTAGTAGCGCCACACGTTGAGGATCCCGGCGCGTACGGGAGTCCAGCGGGCGTCCATCCCGTGCGCGGGGCGCGACGGGGTGAGCTCGGTGACCGTCAAACTTCCTCCTGTACGTGCGAGGCCCGCGTCCCGAGGCCGGGGAGCTGCGGACGGTTGCGGTAACGGGCGGCGGCGGGCAGGGCGGCGATCCGGCCCCCGGCACGGCGGGCCAGCCCGAACGACGTGAGCACCTCCAGCGCGTCGGCGGCCAGCCGCGGCCCGCCCCCGTCGGACTGGTACGCCTTGGCCCACTGGGGGAAGCGGCGCAGCAGCCCGGCCGCCTCGGCGTCGAGCCTGGCGTCGGTGACGGGGCCTGAGGTGACGAGCAGGTCGAGCATGAGCAGGGCGGCCACCTTGGCGTGGCTGCCGTCGTCGGGGAAGCGGGTGTCGGTGGCGATGCCGTCGGGGTCGATGAGCAGGAAGCCCTCGGCCCGCTCCTCCAGCACGAACCCGGCCTCCCCCGCGGCGCGGCGCAGCAGGCGGCGGCCGGTGAGGGAGTCGGCGTAGGCGGCCTGGTCGGGGGTGAGCTCGTCACGGTGGACGACGGGCTCGTCGAGCAGGCGGCGGATGAGCGAGTGGCGGGTCCGCAGGTTGCGCTGCGTCGTGGTCGGCTCGTCTCCCCCGTACCGCGCCTCGAACGTCAGCTCCGCGAGCACCGGTGGCCCCACCATGTCGGCGCCCTCCCCCATCGGGGCGGCGTCCGCGACCGGATGCCCGCCCAGCTCGGCGGCCACGCGGGACGGCGGGACCGGGGCGGCCAGCAGCCGGATCACGCGGGTGGTGTCCACCCGGTAGAGCACCTTGGCGTCCTCGTCGTCCAGGTAGGCGTCGGTGGCGCCGTCCATGGCGGTGAGCGCCCCGTAGTGCTCAAGCAGCTTGAGCGCGTCCACGAACGCGGCCCGCTCCTCGCTCCTGACCGGGTCGAACGCGGGCACCCCTTCCTCCACGGCGGCCGCCTGCACGACCCGCTGGGCCAGCATCCCGATCGTGGTGACCGGCGAGGTGAGCAGCTCGGCCGCGCACAGGCAGAGCAGCGTGTAGCGGCGGCGGTCGAACGGCGCCCTCGTGGTGCGGCGGCGGCGCGCGGGCCGGGTGGCGCCGGGCTCGGTCTTGACCTTGACCAGGCGGGCGTACCCCTGGCGCGGCTCCACGATCAGCCGCCAGCCGCAGAAGTAGTCGAACCACTGGATCAGGGGCTGGCGGCGCTTCCTGATGAGGTCGAACGCGGCCGGGTCGTCGTGCCGGGACACCAGGGGGCGGCCGAGCAGGGTCCTGATCGCGCGGGCGATCTCCTCCTTCTCGGCCCGGACGAGCTGGTTGGCCAGGCTGCTCATTCGCCCGCCGCCCGCCCGCGCAGCCCGGCCCCGCCGCGGATCTCGCCGCGGGCCTCGGCCAGGGAGCGTACGTCGATGAGGTAGTCGGGCCCTCTGAACCAGCCCTCGGGCGTGCGCAACACCGCCACCGCGCCGTCGTCGGGGGCCCGCAGCACGATCTCCACCCTCCCGTCGGAGGTGACGGCGCGCCGGAAGCCGGTGGAGTCGGGCCGCTCGGCCAGGGCCCGGCCGAGCAGGTCGAGCAGCCGGCCGAACGTGTCGTGGTCGAGGTCGCCCATCCGCGACAGCCGCATCGCGCCGGTGGTGACCAGCGCCGCCCAGGCGGCCTCCAGCTCGGCCCGCTCCCGCCCGGCCCGCGCCCTGCGCTGGGCCCGCAGCGCCGCCACGTCGCGCACCCGGCCGGTCCGGCCCATCCGCTCGGTACGGCCGCGCGAGCGCAGCAGCGCCGACACCTCCACCCGCTCGGCCAGCGCCCAGGGCACCCCGGCCGCGAGCAGCTCGGCGTCGCCGTGCCCGAGGTGGGCGTGGCGGGCCGAGCCGAGCCCGAAGGCCGCCTCCCACAGCCGGTGCGCGTCCTGCTCGCCGGGCGCGGCGGCGAACCAGCGGGCCAGCGTACGGAAGTCGGCGGCGGCGCTGGAGGAGCGGCGGCGCGAGTGGGTGATCGGGTCGAGCCCCGGCAGCAGCGAGACGATGGCCCGCCGCGCCACGTCGTGCAGCTGCCGCACGCGCGGCCGCGGGTCGGCGGCCCCTTCCTCGGGGGCGAACCACTGCCGCAGGCCCTGCCACTTGGCCTGCCTGGCCGCCAGCCACGGGCCCGCGTGGTCGGCGCCGGGCACTGCGGGCAGGTCGGCGCCGTCGAGCGCGCGGGCGTGCGGGCCCATGAGCGGCCCCATGAGCGGCCACGGCTCGCACGCTGGCCGCGCCGGCGTCGCCGCGCTGCTCCAGCAGGAGCGCGAACTCCTGGAGGTAGGCCACGGTGGCCGCCTTGACCTCGTGGAACGTGCCGATGTCCGCGCCCTCGACGCGCAGCAGCCGTTGCAGCTCGCCGTTGAAGCGCTGGGTGTTGCCGCGCAGCCCGTCGAGGTGGCACTCCAGCTCCTGGAGCGCGGTGAAGATGCGCCGGTTGCGTCCGGGGTCTGGGTCACGGAGCAGGCCGTCCAGCTCGCGCAGCCGGTCGGCGATGGCGTCGAGCACGGCCGTCTGCAGCGCGCCGGCCGACTCCAGCGCGGCCATGGCGTGCCGTACACCCGCGACCGCCGCCTCGCCCCGCCTGGTCAGCGAGTAGTGCAGGTTCCTGCGCTCGTACTCCTCGGCGGTGGCGAAGCTGCCGGCGTGGTTGAAGATCACGTCGAGCAGGCCCCAGCCGGCGAGCTGTTTGAGCGTGGCGGCCAGCTCCTGCTCGCGTACGGGGGCGTACCAGCCCGTCTCGCGCAGCCGTTCGCGGACCTGCTCGACCGTCAGGGCCGTTTCGAGCCGTTCGCCGGCCTCGCCGAAGGCGTGCAGGACCGCCGTGTGCAGGTCGGCCCGCTCGGTGGTGGTGAACCGGAACATCTCCGGCGGCACCCGTGGCGGCTCCGCCATCGCCCCGCTCCCCTCGCCGCACGATTGTCCGGACGCCACCGTAGCGGGAGAGACCGGCGGCGGGACCGCTGTTTGCGAGCAGATCACGGGCGTTCGGCGCTCGCATGGGAACGCCGGGGGGCGGTATGGCCGGGTTCGGGGTAAGGCGCGTGATCCCGGCCGGACAGGACGGCCTCTGGCGTCACGGCTGGAGTCCGGAGGGGGCTTGTCGCTTCGTCCCATGACGAGGTAACGTGCGGTTTTGTCCACAGTTATCGATAACAGCGCGGAGAGTAGCCGGACGGTGGCGGAGACGAAGGCGACGATCTACACGGTCGCGCGGGCGGTCGGGGTGAGCGCCCAGACCGTGTCGCGGGTCCTCAACGGGACCGGCCAGGTCAGCGAGAAGACCAGGGCCGCCGTGCTGGCCGCGATCGAGGCGCAGGGCTACCGGCCCAACGCGGTCGGCAGGAGCCTGCGCGCGTCCCGTACGCCGATGGTCGGGGTGCTGGTGGCCGACATCGGCAACCCCTTCTACGCCCGGCTGCACCGCGCCATCGAGCGCCGGCTGTCCGGCAGCGGCTACTCGCTGATGCTGATGAACTGCGACGACGACGCCCGCATCGAGCGCCGCCAGCTGGAGCTGCTGCGCTCGTACCGGCCGACGGGGCTGGTCATCGTCCCGTCGGTGGGCAGCTCGCTGAGCGCGGCCGACCTGCCAGCGTTCGGGCACGTGGTGAGCGTCAGCCGGGTGCTGGAGGGCCTGCCCGTGCCCGCCGTGGTCACCGACGAGCGGGAGTCCGTCGGGGCGGCGGCGAAGGAGCTGATCTCGTACGGGCACACGGAGATCGCCTTGATCGCCGGCCCGCAGAAGGCGTCCACCACCCGGGCCCGCGAGGAGGGCTTCCGCGCGGCCCTGGCGCGCCACACCGGGCTGCGGGGGATCGTCCGGCACACCGACGGGACCCGGGCGGGCGCGGAGGCCGCGGCCGCCGAGCTGCTGAGCACGCGGCCCGGCCCGACCGCGACGGGCCCGAGCGCGACGAGTCCGAGCGCGACGAGTCCGGCCGCGACAGGTCACACCACGACGGGCCCGACCGCGATGATCGGGTTCAACGCGCTGGTCACGGAGGGGATCGTCAGCGCGATCATGGCGGCCGGCCTGCGCTGCCCCGAGGACGTCTCGGTGATCGGCTTCACCGACGCCGGCTGGATGACGCTGCACCGCCCGCCCATCTCCGTGATCGACCAGCCGGTGGAGGAGATGGGCGCCCTGGCCGGGCGGCTCCTGCTCGACCTGGCCGCGGGCGAGAGCGTCGCCCCGGGCCCGCGCGTGGTGCCGAGCACGCTGGTCCGGCGCGGCTCCGTCGCCTCGCCCGCCGCGCATGGCGTCACGCCGTCCGCACAAGTCGCCGCGCCGGCCGCGAAGGAGGAGGGGTCATGAAGATCGTCGGGGTGGAGACGCACGTCGTCACCGAGCGGCTGCGCACGCCGTTCGGCATGTCCCAGTGGCACTGGGAGACGCGCTCCAGCTGCCTCGTCGAGATCGTGACCGACGCAGGCGTCACCGGATGGGGCGAGTGCTTCGGCCCGGCCGAGGGCAGCCGGGCGCTGATCGAGACGGTGTTCGCGCCGCTGCTGCTCGGGGCGGACGCGTTCGAGCACGTGGCCCTGTGGGAGTCGATGTACAACCGCAGCCGCGAGTGGGGCCGCGCGGGCGTGCCGATCGCCGCGATCTCGGGCATCGAGATCGCCCTGTGGGACGCCGCCGGCAAGGCTCTGGGCCGGCCGGTGCACCGGCTGCTCGGCGGGCGGGCGCCGGCCTCGTTCGACGCGTACGCCTCCGCGTTCTACTACGACGGCGAGTGGGCCGGCGACCTGGAGGCGGAGGCGCGCCACCTCCTCGATCAGGGGTACCGGCACGTCAAGATGAAGGTCGGCGCCGACCTGCGCTCCGACGTCGAGCGCGTGCACCGCGTCCGCGCGGCGCTCGGCCCCGAGGTGCGGCTGGCCGCCGACGCCAACCGCGGCTACACGACGGCGGAGGCGCTGACGTTCGCCCGCGAGACCGAGTCCGACGGGCTGTGGTTCTTCGAGGAGCCGGTCATCCCCGAGGACCTGGCCGGCTACCGCGAGCTGCGGGCGGCCACGGCGGTGCCCATCGCGGGCGGCGAGTCGGCGTACACGCGGTGGGGGTTCGCCGAGCTGATCGAGTCGCGGGCGGTGGACCTGCTCCAGCCCGACGCCACGGCCTGCGGCGGGCTGCGCGAGACCCTGCTGATCGCCGGCATGGCGAGCGTCCACGGCATCCCGACGCTGCCGCACGTGTGGGGGTCGGCGATCACCGTGGCGGCCGGGCTGCACCTGGCCACCGCACTGCCGGTGGTGACCCCTTCGCTCGGGCGCACGCCGCCGGTCATCGAGCTCGACCAGGCGCCCAACTCGTTCCGCCAGACCCTGTCGGACCTGGAGATCGGGCCGGTGATGTCCGTGCCCCAAGGTCCTGGGCTCGGCATCGAGATCGACCGTTCGGTGATCGAGGCGTATCGGGCCTGACCACCACCACAGTTCCAGCACTAAGGAAGACCCCGTGCCATCGGATCAGCGTTCCACCCCGCACCCCCTCCCCTCCACCGCCCCCTCGCTTCCGCACAAGTGGCTGCGCATCAGCGGCCTGCTGCTCGTCGGCCTGTTCGTCGCCTACCTCGACCGCTCGAACCTGTCGATCGGGATCAAGAACATCAGCACCGACCTCGGCTTCGCCGGCGACGGCTTCGCCGCCACGTCGAGCCTGGCGCTGACCGCGTTCCTGGTCGGATATCTGATCTCGAACTTCCTCGGCGGCTTCCTCACCGCCCGCGTGGACGCCAAGTGGATCCTGCTCGTCACGGTCGCGGGCTACTCGCTGTGCACGCTGCTCATCGGCTTCACCGACTCCGTGGGGGTGCTCGTCGCGCTGCGCGTGGGGGTGGGCATCTTCGAGGGGGTCTACTGGCCGCAGCAGTTCAGGATGGCCAAGGCCTGGTTCGACGAGCGGGAGATGACCAGGGCCAGCGCCATGATCCAGTACTACGGGCAGTATCTCGCGCTGGCGCTCGGGTTCTTCCTGCTGACCCCGATCGAGGCGTCGTTCGGCTGGCGGCCGATGTTCTGGGCGCTCGGCGCGATCGGCCTCCTCGTGATCCTGCCGCTCTACGCCCGTTTCCTGCCGACGGCGCCGGGCACCACGATCCGGGCCACCCCGCAGGAGGGCGCGCGCAAGAAGCTCACGTTCGCGTCCTTCGGCGGCGGGCGGTTCGTGCTGCTCGTCTTCAGCTACTTCGCCAACGGCATGCTGTTCTGGGGCATCACGCTGTACATCCCGCTGATCGTGCCGACGTTCGGGTTCGCGCCGAGCGTCAACGGACTGCTGTCGGCGGCGCCGTACCTGGTCTCGCTGCTGCTCACGGTGCCGATGATGATCCTCGGCGACCGTTCGGGACGGCGCGGGCCCATCGCGATCTCCGGCCTGGTGGTGGGGGGCGTGCTGCTGGCGTGCGTGGCGCTGACCGGGTCACCGGTGGCGCAGTTCTCGCTGATCTGCCTCGGGCTGGGCTATTTCACCGCCGCCTACACGCCGAACATCTGGGCGATCGCGGTGACCGACCTGCCCGCGCACGTGGTGGGCCCGGCCACGGGCATCATCAACGGCTTCGGGGCCGGCGGGGGCGGAGTCGTGGCGGGCGCCCTGGTGGGCGCGCTGCTGGCGGCCACGGGGACGTACACGCTGGGGCTGTCGATCCTGGGGCTGGTGGCCATCCTGGGCGGGCTCTCGCTGTTCCTCTACACCAGGATGCGGCCCGCGGTCCCCGAGGTCACCGCCGCCTGATCACGGCGTGGGGAACGGGCCGCGCGGCGAGGGCGGGGAGCCGTCGGCGGACAGGCCGTTGGTGACCCGCAGGAACTCCAGCTTCTCCGCGTCGGCCGAGTTCGCCGCCACCGTGTAGAGGACGAGCCTGACCTCGCTGCCGGGCACGGTGAGCACGTCGCAGTCGCACGTCACCTCGCCGACCTGGGGATGCACGATGACCTTGCGGGCGGAGACGTGCCGGCCGACCGCGCCCTCGTCCCACAGCCGGGCGAACTCCGCGCTGGTGGCGCGCAGCTCCGCGACGAGGCCGGTCAGGCCGGGGTCGGCCGGGTGGTCGGCGATCGCGGTCCGCAGGTCGGCGACGAGGGCGCGATCGAGCGCGTCGCCTTCGTTCATGACGGGCCAGGCGGCCAGCCCGCGCGGCCCGGTGGCGAAGACCGCCCGCACCAGGTTCCGCTCGGCCGGTGCCCGGGCGGCGGGGTCGCCGAGCAGCGCCGCCCACGCGGGCGTCCAGGACAGCAGGGTCCAGTCGGCGGCGAAGACCCCGACGGGGAACTCGCCGAGGCGGGCCACCATCCGCTGCACCCCGGCGGGGACGTGCGTGGAGATCGTCCCGTCACGCGGCGGGAGCAGGCCGGCCAGCAGGAAGGCGTGGTCGCGTTCGGCGGGCGCCAGTTGCAGCGCCCTGGCCAGGCTCGCGACGACCTGCTCCGACGGGCGCGTGGCGCGGCCCTGCTCCAGCCGTACCACGTAGTCGACCGACAGGCCCGCCAGCTCGGCCAGCTCTTCGCGGCGCAGCCCGGCCGCGCGCCGCCCGGCCCGCGCGATCCGCCCGACGTCGGCGGGAGAGAGCCGATCGCGCCAGCGGCGCAGCGCCGTTCCGAGAGTCTCGTCCACGATCCCCATCCTGCCTCGCGCCCGGCCGTTCTGCCTGGTACTGGCCGACCCACCGTCGCGCGGGGCACTGGCCGGCCCTCCGGCACCGGCCGAGAGTGGACGCATGACCACGACGTTCATCACCGGAGCCAACAAGTCCCTCGGGTACGAGACCGCCCGCCGCCTGATCGAGGCCGGGCACACGGTCCTCGTCGGCGCCCGCGACCCCGAGCGCGGCCGGGCCGCCGCCGACGCGCTCGGCGCCCGTTTCGTTCAGATCGATGTGAGCGATGACACGTCGGTGGCCGCGGCCGCCGCCGACGTCGAGGCGCACGAGGGCCACATCGACGTCCTCGTCAATAACGCGGGCGTGCACGGGACGCACAAGCCCGCCGACCGGATCACCGCCGCCGACGCCAGGGAGGTGCTGGAGGTCAACGTGGTGGGAATCGTGCGGGTGACGCACGCGTTCCTGCCTTTGCTGCGCCGGTCGGCGAACCCGGTCATCGTCAACGTCTCCAGCGGCATGGGGTCGTTCGCCGCCACCCAGGACCCTTCCCGCCCCGAGTCGAAGGCGGTCGAGCCGCTCTACTCACCGTCGAAGGCGGCCGTGACCATGCTGACGACGCAGTACGCGAAGGCCCTGCCCGAGGTGAAGGTGAACGCGGCCGACCCGGGCTACACCGCGACCGATTTCAACGCGCACGCGGGGCCGCAGACGGTGACCGAGGGCACGGACGCGATCGTCGAACTGGCCACCATCGGTAAGGACGGGCCGACCGGGGTCTTCCGTGACCGGAGTGGCCCGATGGCCTGGTGAGTCCGGTCGGAATAAGGGCGGGGAGACGCGATTTTTCTTTACTAAAATCGCTATCCCTTGCCCTGCCGCCGACCTGGGCAAATGCGCGCCCTAAACGATCTGACGACACTTGCGGTGGATCTTTTCTGTTGCCTATAAAGGTCCTCGAATCATTTGCCTACCCATGTCTGAGTATGCGAATTCTAAGTAGAGTCATGACGCCCGCCGTAGCAGGCCTGCTCGCTGTAGCGGGCCCCGCCTGCCCGGTCGGGGCCGCGGAGTCCGGCGGGCTTGACGCTTACTACCGACAGCGACCGGCCTGGACCGCCTGCGGCAACGGTTACGAATGCGCGGACGTGACGGTCCCGCTCGACTACGCCAAGCCGGACGGCAAGAAGATCAAGCTCAGCCTGACCCGTCTTCCCGCCACCGGCAAGAAGATCGGCTCTCTCGTGCTCAACTTCGGCGGCCCGGGCGGCTCGGGCGTGGCAGCGCTGAAGGGCAGCGGGGCCACGGTCTCGGCGGCCGTACGGGAACGGTTCGACATCGTCAGCTTCGATCCCCGGGGCGTCGGCGGCTCCTCGCCGGTGCGCTGCCTGGACACCGTCCGGCAGGACACCTACCTCGCCCTCGACCCCACCCCGGACAACCGCGCCGAGGCCAAGCGGGCCGACAAGTGGGACAAGGTGTTCGCCAAGTCCTGCCTGGCCCACTCGGGCAAAGCGCTGCTGTCCCACGTGGGCACCATGGACGTGGCCAAGGACATGGACGTGCTGCGCTCCGCGCTGGGCGACGAGCGGCTCAACTACCTGGGCTTCTCCTACGGCACCTACCTCGGCTCGATCTACGCCGACCTGTTCCCGAAGCGCATCAGGACGATGGTGCTCGACGGCGCCGAGGACCCCTCGCAGCCCGCCTCGGACTTCTACGCGGACCAGGACCGCGGGTTCGACGTGGCGACGAAGTCGTTCCTGCGCAACTGCTTCAAGTCCAAGGACTGCCCGTTCCGCGTGCACACGGTCAAGGCGGCGATGAAGCAGCTCGACGAGCTGTACCAGCGCGCCGACGACTCGCCGCTGCGCAACGACCACGACGGCAGGCAGGTCAACGAGGCCATCGTGCGCACCGCGGTGAACGCCGCCATGTACCAGTCCTCCAGCTGGCCGCTGCTGCGGCAGGCGCTGGCGAAGGCGTACGAGAGCGGCGACGGCACCAAGCTGCTGCTGCTGGCGGACGGCTACAACGGGCGCATGCCGGACGGCAGGTACGACAACAGCCTCGACGCCCTCATGGCCGTCAACTGCGTCGACCACCCCGAGGAGCCGTGCCCGTACTGGCCGGTCAAGGGCACCCGCTACCCGAAGAAGGTCAAGGCCGACGGCGCGCCGCCGATCGTGGTCGTGGGCACCACGCGTGACCCGGCGACGCCGTACAAGCTGGCCAAGGCGCTGGCGGGGCAGCTGTCGAAGGGCGTGCTGCTGACCAACGACGCCGACGGCCACACCGGCTACGCCACCGGCTCGGCCTGCCTGGACGCCAAGGTGGACCGGTACCTGATCACGGCGGTGGCGCCGAAGCCGAGCACCTGCACGAGCACCAAGGCCTGAGACCGCGCGCACAAACCGCGCACACAAACGTCACCAGTCCCACCCATCGGTGTGGGACTGGTGACGTTCGGGTCAATCCCGGCCGCGCCTGCGTGGCCGCGGTGGCGGGGCGGGGCAGATTGGGCGGACGTAACCGGAGATTCCCGCCCGAGAGCCCGAGGAGCCCGTGGGTCCCCTGCAGCCTGTCGAGTCGCTGCTGATTCTGCACGCGGTCGCCGCGGCCTGTGCCCCCTGGCTGGTCGCCCGCCTGGGCCGGGCCGTCTCCTTCGCGCTGCTGGCGCTGCCGCCCGCGGCCGGTTTCGTCTACGCGGGCTGGGCGGGATGGCGCGGGCTGCCCGCCCGCGAGAACACCCCGTGGGCCCCGGTGGTGGGCCTGGAGTTCTCCTTCCGCCTCGACCCGCTGGCGCTGCTGATGACGGCGCTGGTGACCGGGGTCGGCGTGCTCGTGCTCTGCTACAGCGCCCGCTACTTCCCCGCGGGCGACGAGGGGCTCGGCCGCTACGGCGGCGTCATGGTGGCCTTCGCCGGGTCGATGCTGGGCCTGGTCACCGCCGACAACCTGCTGCTGCTGTACGTGTTCTGGGAGCTGACCACGGTCTTCTCCTACCTGCTCATCGGATCCGACCCGCAGAGCCGGGCGAGCAGGCAGGCCGCGATGAAGGCGCTCACGGTCACCACGCTCGGCGGGCTGGCGATGCTGGCCGGGTTCGTGCTGCTCGGGCAGGCTGCGGGGACGTACCGGATCTCGGAGATCGTGGCCAGCCCGCCCGGCCTCCCGCCCGTCGCCGTGCTGCTGGTGCTGGTGGGCGCGCTGTCGAAGTCGGCGATCTTCCCGTTCAGCACGTGGCTGCCGGCCGCGATGGCCGCGCCCACGCCCGTTTCGGCGTACCTGCACGCGGCGGCCATGGTGAAGGCCGGGGTGTACCTGCTGGCCCGGCTGGGGCCCGCGTACGGCGACCTGACGGTGTGGCGGGCGGTCGCGGTGCCGCTCGGCGTGGTGACGATGCTGCTGGGCGGCTGGCGGGCGCTGCGGGAGAACGACCTGAAGCGGCTGCTGGCCTACGGGACGGTCGGCCAGCTCGGCTTCCTGGTGCTGCTGTCCGGGGCGGGCACCAGGAGCGCGGCGCTGGCCGGCGTGGGGATGCTGCTGGCGCACGCCTTGTTCAAGGCGGCGCTGTTCCTGGTCGTGGGCATCGTGGACCACGCGGCCGGCACCCGGGACCTGCGCGAGCTGAGCGGGGTCGGGCGGGCGATGCCGTGGGTGTACGCGGCGGCGGTGCTGGCGGGCGCGTCGATGGCGGGGCTGCCGCCGCTGGCCGGGTTCGCCGGTAAGGAGGCGGCGCTGGAGGCGCTGGTGGGCTCGCCGGCGCTGGTGGGCGTGGTGGCGGGCTCGGCGCTGACGGCCGCGTACACGCTGCGCTTCCTGTGGGGGGCGTTCGCCGGCAAGCCGGGCGTGCCGGCGCGTCCGGTGCGCCCGACGCCGGCGGCCATGTCCGCTCCCGCGGCGCTGCTGGCCGCGCTGGGGCTGGTGCTCGCGCCGCTGACCTCCTGGTACGGCGGCGCGATGTCCGGCTACACGAACACGTTCCGCGAAGCGGGTCATCACGCCCATCTCGCCCCGTGGAGCGGCTTCACACCCGCGCTGCTGCTGTCCGCGCTGGCGCTGGCCGCCGGGCTGCTGCTCTTCCTGACCAGGGCCCCGGTGGCGCGGGCGGGGGCGGCGCTGCACGTGGCCGACTCCGGCCAGTTCTTCTGGCTGGCCGTCCGCCGGCTGGACCGGTTCGCCATCCAGCTCACCGGTTTCATCCAGCGCGGATCCGTGCCCGACTACCTGATGCTGACGCTGCTGGCGGGGGTCGGGGTGGGGCTGTTCTCGGTCGTGTACGGCGGCGCGCCGCACGTGGACGTGCCGATCCTGCTCTGGCAGCGGCCCGAGCAGCCCGTCGTGGTGACGCTGCTGGCCGCCGCCGCCGTGCTGGCGCTGTTCTCCCGCGCGTACGTGCTCCTCGCCCTCGTCGTCGGCCTCACCGGCTACGGCACCGCCCTGCTCTTCCTCGCCCACGGCTCGCCCGACCTGGCGCTGACCCAGTTCCTGGCCGAGACGCTGAGCCTGGTGGTGTTCGCCCTGGTGCTGCGGCGGCTGCCGATCCAGCCGGTCAGGGGACGGGTGCCGGTGGCGGTCAGGCTGGCGCTGGGCCTGGCGGCGGGCGTGGTGGCCGCGGGCGGCGGCATGGTGGCCATGGCGGCGCGCGGCACCGAGCCGGTCGGGGCGCTGATGGAGCAGGCGGCGGAGCGGTCCGGCGCGCGCAACGTCGTCAGCGCCATCATCCTCGACATCCGGGCGTGGGACACGCTGGGCGAGAGCGCGGTGATCGTCGTGCTGACGCTGGGCGTGACCAGCATGGTGTTCCTGCGGCGCAGGTCGTACAGCATCGAGCGGAGCGGGGCCGGGCACCGCGCGGAGGAGCGCCCGCACTGGCTGGCGGCCACGCTGCCGCGCGGGCAGGCGGCGCTGGCGCTGGAGGTGGTGGCCAGGCTGACGTTCCACACCGTGCTCACGCTCTCGGTGTTCCTGCTGTTCATCGGGCACAGCGGCGTCGGCGGCGGGTTCGCGGGCGGCATCGTGGCCGGGCTGGCGATCACCGTGCGCTACCTGGCGGGCGGCAGGAACGAGCTGGCCGTGGCGGTGCCGGCGCACGCGGGCGTGCTGATGGGCGCCGGGCTGACGCTGTCGGCGGGCACGGCGCTGATCGGGCTGCTGTTCGGGCGGGCGGCGCTGGAGATGCTGGCCACGGACGTGAGCGTGCCGCTGCTGGGGCACGTGCACCTGTCCACCGGCCTGCTGTTCGACCTCGGCGTGTACGTCTCCGTCATCGGCATGGTCCAGGACGTCCTGCGCGCCCTGGGCGCGGAGCTGGACCGGCAGATCGACGCGGAGGAGACCCCGTGAACAGCGTCTCCCTGCTGCCCTTCGCCGCCTGCTGCATCATGATCACGGTCGGGGTGACGCTGCTGCTGGAACGGAGCCTGGTCCGTGTCCTGGCCGGCGTCATCGTGCTGGGCAACGGGGTGAACCTGCTCATCGTGACCGCGGGCGGCGACGCGGGCGGCCCGCCCTTCGTCGGCCGGCCCGGCATGGCCGACCCGCTGCCGCAGGCCATGGTGCTCACCGCCATCGTGATCACGCTGGGCGTGACCGCGTTCCTGCTGGCCATGGTGCACCGCTCCTGGCAGCTCACCGGCAGCGACGAGGTCCAGGACGACACCGAGGACCGCCGGGTGCGGCTGCGTTTCCGGCGCGGCGAGCTGGGCGACACCGTCCGCGCCAAGCGCGACGCCTACCGGCGGCTGGTCGTCGAGCAGCGGGCCGAGCTGGCGTACCTGGAGGCCGAGCAGGCCGAGCGGGAGCGGCTGGAGGAGGCCGACCTGGAGCGGCGCATCTCCCGGGTGCACAGCGAGCTCGAACAGTGGGCCAGGCGCCTGCGCGAGCAGGGACTGCCGGAGGAGGAGCTGCAGCTGCGCCTGGAGGAGGCCGGGCTGCGCGACGACACGGGCGCCATGTCGAACCTGGAACGCATCGAGCAGCTGCGCGAGGAGTACGAGCGCGGGCGGGCCAGGCAAGCCGCCAGCGAGAAGGAGCTGCTCAAACAGCTCAAGGCGCGCCAGAAGGAGGCGCGCAAGCAGATGCGGCAGGCCATCAGGGAGGAGCGGGAGCGGCAGGCGCTCGCGCAGGATCCCGAGCTGGAGGGCGACGACTGACCCATGGACGGTCCTGTGCCCCTTTCCAGCCTCGTCTGCGTGCCCGTGCTGCTGCCGCTGCTGGCGGCCGGGGTGAAGCTGGCGATCGGCGGGCGGTTGCGCGGGCTGCAGTCGCTCATCAGCCTCGTCACGCTCGGCCTCTCGCTCGCCGTCTCGGTGGTGCTGCTGGTCGCGGCCGACACGAGCGGGCCGCTGGTGACCGAGCTGGGCGGCTGGGCGGCCCCGGTCGGGATCTGCCTGGTCGCCGACCGGCTCTCCACGCTGGTGCTGGTGGTGTCGTCGGCGGTGACGCTGTGCGTGATGGCGTACTCGGTGGCCAACTCCTACGACGAGCAGGAGCACGACGCGCCGATGGCGATCTTCCATCCGGCGTTCCTGGTGATGGTGGCGGGGGTGGCGGACGCGTTCCTGTCGGGGGACCTGTTCAACCTGTTCGTGGCGTTCGAGCTGCTGCTGAGCGGTTCGTACGTGCTGCTCACCTTCGGCGGCACCGAGGCCAGGATCCGGGCGGGGGCGACGTACACGCTGATAGCGCTGGCCTCGTCGATGTTGTTCCTGATCGCGCTGGCCATCACCTACGGCGCCACGGGGACGCTGTCGATGGCGCAGCTCGCCGAGCGCTTCGCCACGCTGCCCGAGCAGGTGAAGGTGCTGGTGGAGCTGACGCTGCTGCTGGCGTTCGCGATCAAGGCGGCGATCTTCCCCATGTCGGCGTGGCTGCCCGACTCCTACCCGACCGCGCCCGCCCCGGCCACGGCCGTGTTCGCCGGGCTGCTCACCAAGGTCGGCGTCTACTCGATCATCCGGCTGGAGGCGCTGCTGTTCCCCGGCGGGCCGGTCTCGACGCTGCTGATGTGGGTGGCGCTGGCCACCATGCTGACCGGGGTGCTGGGCGCGGTGGCGCAGACCGACATGAAACGCATGCTCTCCTTCACGCTGGTCAGTCACATCGGGTACATGGTGTTCGGCGTCGGCCTGTCCACGGTGGCCGGGCTGGCCGGGGCGGTCTTCTACGTGGTGCACCACATCACCGTGCAGACGAGCCTGTTCCTGGTGGTGGGGATGGTCGAGCGGCGCACCGGCACGACGTCGGTGACCCGGCTGGGCGGGCTGATGCGGGCGGCGCCGCTGATCGCCGTGCTGTTCTTCGTCCCGGCCATGAACCTGTCGGGCATCCCGCCGATGTCGGGATTCCTGGGCAAGCTCATGCTGGTGCAGGCGGGGCTGGCCGAGGGAGGGTGGCTGCCGGTCACGCTGGTGGCGGCCGGCCTGGTGACGAGCCTGCTCACGCTGTACGCGGTCGCGAAGGTGTGGGGCAAGGCGTTCTGGCGCGGGCCGCGGGCCGACCGCATGGGCCGGGTCGTGGAGAGCGAGGAGCGTACCGGCGAGGACCCGGTCGTGACCACGACCGCGCTGCCCGCCGCGCTGCCGCTGTCGGTGGCGGCGCTGGTCACGCTGGGGCTGTCGTTCACGGTGCTGGCCGGGCCGCTGTCGGCGCTGGCGCAGCGGGCGGCGGCGGAGCTGATGGCGCGCGAGCCGTACATCTCGGCGGTTCTGGGGAGGCATCCGTGATCTCGGGGAGGCATCCGTGAGACGGCGGGATCTGACGACCGGGCGGATCTCCAGGCGGTTCTTCGTGCGGATCTTCGGCCGGCGGGTGCCGCTGCCGCTGGTGGCCTGGCTGGCGCTGGTGTGGGTGACGTTGTGGGGCGAGGTGTCGGCGGGCAACGTGCTGGGCGGGGTGGCGGCCGGGCTGGTGGTGACGTGGCTGCTGCCGCTGCCCGTCCTCGACCCCGGCATCCGGATCCATCCGGCGGGGCTGGTGCGGTTCCTGCTCTGGTTCGGCTGGGACATGGTCACCTCGACCGCGCGGGTGGTGTTCTGGGTGGCGCATCCCGGCCGGCCGCCGGCGCAGTTCGTGCTGGTGCCGCTGCGCACGTCGTCCGAGGCCATGACCGTGATCGTCATGGTGGCGCTGTCGACCGTGCCCGGCAGCCTGGTGCTGGAGGCCTACCCGAGGGCGCTGATGCTGCACGTGCTGGGGCGGCCCGGCGACGTCGCGGACGCCGTACGGGCGGACGTGGCCGCGCTGGAGGCGCGCGTGGTGGCGGCGTTCGGCACCCGCCGGGACCGGAAGGAGCTGGAATGACGTCGGTGTACGCGGTGACGCTCGTGCTGCTGGGGACCGGGGCGGCGGCCGCGCTCTACCGGGTGGCGCGCGGGCCCACGATGCTGGACCGGGCGATGTCGCTGGACGTGTTCACGTCGCTGTCGATGTGCGGCGTCGGGGCGTTCGCGGTGGCCAGGGACGACTACTCGGACCTGCCGATCCTGCTGGTGCTGTCGCTGCTGGGCTTCGTCGGGTCGGTCGCGCTGGCCAGGTTCTTCTCGGGGAGGTCGCGGTGAGGTCTCGTGGTGCCGGCTCGGGCGGCGTGACGGCGGTGACGGCGCGGTGAGCGTGCTGGACGTGGCCGCGGCGGCCTGCCTGCTGGCGGGCGCGCTGCTGGCGCTGTCGGCCGGGGTCGGCCTGGTGCGCTTCCACAACACGTTCAACCGCATGCACGCCGGCACCAAGCCGCAGGTGCTCGGCGTGCTGCTGGTGCTGCTGGCCATGTGGCTGCACCGGCCCGGCTGGGCGACCGCCGGGCCGCTGCTGCTGGTCGCGATCTCCCAGGTGATCACCGTGCCGGTGGCGGCGTACATGATCGGGCGGGCGGCCTACTCGCGGGAGTCCTCCGACGACGACACCGAGCTGCCGTCCGCGGACTGATCCCGGGGATCGGCCTCGCCCTGCCGGTCGAGCGCGGCCTGGCCGAACCACGTCCACAGCGCGAACGCGGCCAGCAGGCCCGCGGTGACCCAGGCCAGCGTCGCCTCGAACAGGTAGTCGATGACGAACATGGTCGACGTGGTCATCGACACCACCAGCGCGAGCGCCCCGGCGATGCCGTACAGGTTGGACCGGCGTACCAGCGTCTCCTTGCGCCCCTGCCGGAACAGCACGCGGTGCTGCGCCGTCGGCGCGATGTAGCAGATCGACGCGACCGCCGCGCTGATCAGCGCGGCGTAGTAGAGCCACCGGTCGGCCTGGTCCATCCGGGCGAACCCGGTGGAGAAGGGCACGGTGAGCAGGAACGCGAACAGCACCTGCACACCGGTGACCGCGACCCTGGCGCCCTGGAGCAGCTCGACGAAATTGCGATCCGCGCGCTCCTGATCCGACTCGTTCTTCAACGCCGCCTCCCGCCTTCCACGAGAGACTTCCTCTTCCTTGCCAAGGGAGGCTAAAACCTCATGAGGACCTTCGCCGGGGTGATCGGGAGTTCGCGCACCCGGTGGCCGGTGGCGTGGAAGACGGCGTTGCCGATCGCGGCGGCCGTCCCGACGATGCCGATCTCGCCGATGCCCTTGGTGCCCATCGGGTTGAGCTCGCCGTCGCTCTCGTCCAGCCAGACCGCCTCCACGTCGCGTACGTCGGCGCAGACGGGGACGTGGTACTGGGCGAGATCGCGGTGCAGGAAGCCGCCGAACTCCGCGTCGGTGAGCGTCTCCTCCATCAGCGCCATGCCCATGCCCATCGTCATCCCGCCGATGAACTGCGATCTGGCCAGCACCGGGTCCACGATCCGCCCGGCGGCGAAGACGCCGAGCAGGCGCGCGACGCGGATCTCGCCGGTCACCGAGCTGACCCGCACCTCGGCGAACTGCGCGCCGAAGGCGTGCCTGGCCAGCTCGGCGTCGCCCTTGATCTCCTCGGCGGTGTCGGCGCGGCCCTGCTTGCCGTCGCGCTTCAGCTCCTCGCAGGCGCGCACCACGGCCGAGCCCCACGAGGCCGTGCCCATGGACCCGCCCGCCACCGGCGCCCGCGGCAGGTCGCTGTCGCCCAGCTCGACGTGCACCCGCTCGGGCGCCACCTCCAGCGTGTCCGCGGCGATCCTGGTCAGCGCCGTACGCGCGCCGGTGCCGATGTCGGCGGCGGCCACCTGGATCAGGAAGTCGTCGTCCAGCACGGTCGCCACGGCCTGGCACGGCATGCGCCTGGCCGGGTAGGTGGAGGCGGCCACGCCGGTCCCGACCAGCCACTCCCCCTCGCGCCTGATCCCCGGCGCCGGGTCGCGGCGCTCCCAGCCGAACCTGCGGGCGCCCTCGCGCAGGCATCCGACGAGGTCGCGGGAGCTGAACGGCAGGCCGGTGCCGGGCTCGGTCTCGGCGTCGTTGACGATGCGCAGCTCGACCGGGTCCAGGCCGGCGGCGTAGGCCAGCTCGTCCATGGCCGACTCCAGCGCGTACATGCCGGGGCACTCGCCAGGGGCGCGCATCCACGACGGCGTGGCCACGTCCAGCCGGACGAGCCGGTGCGTGGTGCGCAGCGCGGGGGTCGCGTACATGACCCGCCCGGGGACTGCGGTCTGCTCGGCGAACTCGATCAGGGTGGAGCTCTGCCCGTACGCCACGTGCTCCAGCGCCGTGAGCCGGCCCTGGGCGTCCGCGCCGAGCCGCAGCCGCTGGATCGTGGGCGTGCGGTAGCCGGTGACGTCGAACATCTGCTGCCGGGTGAGCACGATCTTGACCGGGCGGCCCACCGCCCTGGCGGCCAGCGCGGCCAGCACCGCCTGCGGCCTGGTGGTGCCCTTCGAGCCGAACCCGCCGCCCACGTGCCTGGCGACCACGCGCACCTGCTCCTGCGGCAGGCCCAGGGCGGTGGCGATCAGGTCGCGGCTGATCGAGGTGCCCTGCGCGGTGTCGTACACCAGCAGCCTGCCCTCCGCGTCCCAGTAGGCCAGCGCGGCGTGCGGCTCCATCGGGTTGTTGTGCAGGACGGGCGTCTCGTAGGTGACCTCGACGGTGGTCGCGGCCTCGGCCAGGCCCGCCTCGACGTCGCCTTTCCCCACGTCGGTGGGGAAGCCCGGGTTGACGACGTCGGGCTTGTAGAGGCCCGGATGGCCGGCGCTCAGGGTGACGTCGTGGTCGTCGGGGTCGTAGTCGACGCGGACGGCCGCGGCGGCGGCGCGGGCGTTCTCGTAGGTGTCGGCGACCACGGCGGCGACGATCTGGCCGCGGTAGGCGACCTCGCGGCGCTGGAACAGGGCCAGCTCGGGATCGGCGTCCTCGGACATGGCGGGCGGGTCCTCGCAGGAGAGCACGGCCAGCACGCCGGGCAGCTCCAGCGCGGGCCCGCCGTCCACGCGCTTGATCCGGCCCTTGGCGATCCTGGACTGGACGGCGAAGGCGTAGGCGACGCCCTCGGCCGGGTATTCGGCCGCGTACGTGGCCAGCCCCGTGACCTTGACGCGGCCCTCGATGCGGTTCACGGTGCGAGCTCCTCCAGCGTGGCGACGATCAGGTTGCGGGTCAGCGGCACCTTGTAGGCGTTGCCCGGCAGCGGGGCCGCCTGCTCCAGCTCGGTCTCGGCGGCCTGGAGGAACGCCTCCCCGGTCGCCGGGCCGCCGATGAGGGCCTGTTCGGCGCGCTCGGCCCGCCAGGGCGCGTGCGCCACGCCGCCGAGCGCGATCCGGCAGCCCGCCACGGTGCCGTCGCGCACGTCGAGCAGGGCGGCGATGGAGACCAGCGCGAACGCGAACGACGACCGCTCGCGCACCTTCCGGTAGCGCGAGACCCCAGGAGGCGGTGGCGGCAGCTCGACCGCGGTGATCAGGTCACCGGGTTCGAGCACGGTGTCGCGCTCGGGCTCGTCGCCGGGCAGCCGGTGCAGGCCGGGCATGGGGATGACGCGGTCGCCGTCAGGGCCTGTGACGTGCACCTCCGCGTCGAGGGCGGCCAGGGCGACGGCCATGTCGGAAGGGTGGGTGGCCACGCAGGAGCCGGACGTGCCGAGCACGGCCAGGCCGGCGTGGTCGCCCTCGATGGCGGGGCAGCCGGAGCCGGGGCGGCGCTTGTTGCACGGCCTGCTGACGTCCTGGAAGTAGGTGCAGCGGGTGCGCTGGAGCAGGTTGCCGCCGACGGTCGCGACGTTGCGCACCTGGCCGGAGGCTCCCGCCAGCACCGCCCTGGCCAGCATCGGGTAGCGGCTCCTGATGGCGGGGTGGGCCGCCAGGTCGGTGTTGCGCACGGTGGCGCCGATGCGGACGCGGTCGCCCGGCCGCTGCTCGATCGTGTCGAGCGGCAGGCGGCTGACGTCGAGCAGCCGTTCGGGCTCGGCGACGCCCAGCTTCATCAGGTCCACGAGGTTGGTGCCGCCGCCCAGGTACATGGTGCCGGGGGCGAAGGCGCGCACGGCCTCGGCGGGGCTGGCGGCGCGGGCGTACTCAAAGGGTTTCACCGGGCCACCTCGCCGATCGCGGTGACGATGTTGACGTACGCGCCGCAGCGGCACAGGTTGCCGCTCATCCGTTCCCTGATCTCGTCGGGGGTCAGCCCTGGGTCGGTCAGGAGGTCCTCGGTGATCGCGCTCGGGCCCGGCTCGCCCAGCATGCCCTCGGCCGAGCAGAGCTGGCCCGGCGTGCAGTAGCCGCACTGGAAGGCGTCGTGCTCGATGAAGGCCGCCTGCAGCGGATGCAGGGTGTCGCCGTCGGCCAGTCCTTCGACGGTGGTGATGTCGCGGCCGTCCACCGCCACCGCCAGCGCCAGGCAGGAGTTGGCCCGGCGGCCGTCGATCAGCACCGTGCAGGCGCCGCACTGGCCGTGGTCGCAGCCCTTCTTGGCGCCGATGAGGCCGAGTCGTTCGCGGAGCAGGTCGAGCAGCGACATTCGCGGGTCCACGTCCGCCTTGCGCGGCACGCCGTTCACCCGCAGGGTGATCTCCATGGCGCTCGACTACCCGACCTGACGACGAGACAACCTATGAGTGCAGCAAAAGATGTAACCGTTCGTCCAATGATGCCCGGTTTTACCGGGGCGACCGGGGGTAGCCGGGCGGGCATGGGCCGGGTCATGGACGAGCAGGTGACGGAGTCGGCGGCGGTGCTCACCGTCAACGCCGGGTCGTCGAGCCTGCGTCTCGATCTCGTACAGGGCGGGTGCGTGCTGGACAGCGCCCGCTCCGAGCGCGCCGCCGACGCCGGCTCGGCCGGGGAGGAGCTGTCGGCCTTCCTCGGCGGGCACTTCGACCGCGACATCAGGGCGGTGGCGCACCGGGTGGTGCACGGCGGCGACGTCGTGGCCGCTCCCGTGGTCGCCGACGGCG
>NZ_BAAAMU010000164.1:18032-22100 GCF_039529435.1 Nonomuraea maheshkhaliensis | reverse complement strand
GCGGCGGCGGCAGCGGCGGCGGCAGCGGCGGCGGCAGCGGCGGCGGCAGCGGCGGTGCCAGTGACAGGGACGGCAAGGACGGGGACGTGTCGCTGCCGTCAGGGCATGGTTTGGTGGGCATTCGCGAGCGCGTTGCCCTCTATGGTGGAATCCTCAGCATCGGTCCGCTACCGGGGGGCGGTTTCGAGGTGCGGGCGAGGTTCCCCTTGAAGGACGGACAATGACGATCAGAGTGCTGCTGGTGGACGACCAGCCGCTGCTGCGCACCGGCTTCCGCCTGATCCTGGAGGCCGAGCCCGACATCACGGTGGTGGGGCAGGCGGGCGACGGCAAGGACGCTCAGGAGCAGACCAGGGCGCTGCTGCCCGACGTGGTGCTGATGGACATCCGGATGCCCGGGGTCGACGGCATCGAGGCGACCCGCCGGATCGTGCGGGAGGCGGCGCCGGCGGCGCACGTGCCGAAGGTGCTGGTGCTGACGACGTTCGACCTGGACGAGTACATCGTGGAGGCGCTGCGCTCCGGCGCGTCGGGGTTCCTGCTGAAGGACGTGCCGCCGGACGAGCTGGTGCAGGCCATCCGGGTGGTGGCGGCGGGTGACGCGATCGTGGCGCCGAGCGTGACCCGGCGGCTGCTGGACCGGTTCGCGACGCGGCTGCCGTCGGCGTACGAGCAGGCCGCTCCCGCGCGGCTCGACCGGCTGACGGAGCGGGAGCTGGAGGTGCTGCGGCTGATCGCCAAGGGCATGTCCAACGCGGAGATCGCGGCCAAGCTCGTGGTGAGCGAGACGACGGTGAAGACGCACGTGGGCAACGTGCTGACCAAGCTGGGGCTGCGGGACCGCGTGCAGGCGGTGGTGCTGGCTTACGAGACGGGGCTGATCACCCCCGGCGCCATCTCCTGATCACACCCACGCTCGGGCCCCACCGCCCACGGGGGTTGGTGGGGCCGCGGCGTGAGACGTGGCGGGTCAGCCGGCCTTGGCGGGGGCCTCAGGGGCCGTCGGCTCGGTGACGTTCTCCGGGAAGTGGCAGGCCACCTGGTGGCCGCTGGCCAGCTCCGCCAGCGGCGGTTCGACCGTCTTGCAGACCTCCTGCGCCTTCCAGCAGCGGGTGTGGAAGCGGCAGGCGGGCGGCGGGTTGAGCGGGCTGGGCACGTCGCCGGTCAGCCGGATGCGCTCACGGTCCTTGCGCACCTTCGGGTCGGGCACGGGCACGGCCGACAGCAGCGCGTTGGTGTAGGGGTGCATGGGCGAGCTGTAGAGCCGCTTGCGGTCGGCAACCTCGACGATCTTGCCGAGGTACATGACCGCGACCCGGTCGCTGATGTGCCGCACCACCGACAGGTCGTGGGCGATCACGACGTAGGTCAGGTCCAGCTCGTTCTGCAGGTCTTCGAGCAGGTTGACGACCTGGGCCTGGATCGACACGTCGAGCGCGGAGACCGGCTCGTCGGCGATGATCAGCTTGGGTTTGAGCGCGAGGGTGCGGGCGATGCCGATGCGCTGCCGCTGCCCGCCGGAGAACTCGTGCGGGTAGCGGTTGTAGTGCTCGGGGTTGAGCCCGACCATCTCCAGGATGTCCTGGACGGCCTTCTTGACGCCGTGCTCGGTCTTGACGCCCTGGATGCGGAAGGGCGCGCCGACGATGGCACCCACCGTGTGGCGGGGGTTGAGCGACGAGTAGGGGTCCTGGAAGATCATCTGCATGTCGCGCCGGAGCGGCCGGAGCCGGCCCTGGCTCATGTGCGTGATGTCCTGGCCCTCGAAGACGACCTTGCCGGCCGTGGGTTCGAGCAGCCTCGTGACCAGCCGTCCCGTGGTGGACTTGCCGCAGCCCGACTCGCCCACCAGGCCGAGCGTCTCGCCCTTGAACACCTCGAAGCTGATCCCGTCGACGGCCTTGACGGCGCCGACCTGCCTTTTGAGCAGGCCCTTGGTCACCGGGAAGTGCTTCTCCATGTTCTGCACGGACAGAAGCGGCTCATTCTCGCTCACTGGATCTCCAGCACTGGCTTGATCTCGTTCTCCCATAGGCCTTGCCGCTCGCTCCTGCTCATGTGGCAGCGCACCAGGTGGCCCCCCTCGGTCTCGGCGAGGGCGGGCACCTCGGTGAGGGCCTTGCCGCCCGTGCGCTCGGCGTACGGGCAGCGGGGGTGGAAGGCGCAGCCCGGCGGCACGTTGATGAGGGACGGCGGTGAGCCCTTGATCGGCAGCAGCCGTTCGGTGGGCTCGCGGTCGAGGCGGGGCATGGAGCCCAGCAGCCCCCAGGTGTAGGGGTGCTCCGGCCGGTAGAAGATGTCGTCGGCGGTGCCGTATTCGACGCACTTGCCGCCGTACATGACGAGGATGTCGTCGGACAGCTCGGCCACCACGCCGAGGTCGTGCGTGATGACGATCAACGCGGAGTTGAACTCGCGCTGCAGGTCGCGCATGAGATCGAGGATCTGGGCCTGCACGGTCACGTCGAGGGCGGTGGTCGGCTCGTCGGCGATGAGCAGCTCAGGGTCGCAGGAGAGCGCCATGGCGATCATGGCGCGCTGGCGCATGCCGCCGGAGAACTCGTGCGGGTAGCTGTCGACCCGGCCGGCCGGCTCGGGGATGCCGACGCGGCCGAGCATGTCGATGGCGTGTTTGCGGGCCACCTGCTTGGAGACGTCGTTGTGGATCCGGTAGGCCTCCATGATCTGGTGGCCGACCGTGTAGTAGGGGTGCATCGACGACAGCGGATCCTGGAAGATCATCGCCATCTTCTTGCCGCGCAGCCGGCGGACGTGCTCGGCGCTGGCGCCGTTGAGCTCCTCGCCGTCGAGCCAGATCTCGCCGCTGATCCTGGCGCGGCCGCCCTTGTGCAGGCCGAGCACGCCGAGGCTGGTCACGCTCTTGCCGGAGCCCGACTCGCCCACGATGCCGAGGGTCTTGCCGCGTTCGACGGCGAACGACAGCCCGTCGACGGACTTGACGAGACCGTCGTCCGTCGGGAAGTGGATCTTCAGATCCTTGACGTCAAGAAAGCTCACGACAACCTCACCCTCGGGTCGACCACCGCGTACAGGAGGTCGACGATCAGGCTCGCGACGACCACGAAGCCGGCGGCCACCAGCACCACGCCCATCACCTGAGGCAGGTCCTGGTTCCTGATGGCCAGGATGGCGAACTGGCCGAGCCCGGGCAGAGTATAGGTGGTCTCGGTGAGGACGGCGCCGCCGATGAGCAGGCCGAAGTCGATGCCGAACAGGGTCAGGATGGGGGTGAGCGCGGCGCGCAGGCCGTGCTTGACCACGACCCGGCCCTCCCGCAGTCCCTTGGCCCTGGCGGTGCGGATGTAGTCCTCGCCCATCGTCTCCAGCATCCCGGCGCGGGTCAGGCGCGCGTATCCGGCGGCGAACAGGAACGCCAGCGTGATCCACGGCAGCAGGAGGTTGAACGCCCATTGCGCCGGGTTGACGGTGAAGTCGGTCCACGCGCCGCCCGGTGGTGTCCAGCCGAGGCCGTAGCTGAAGACGACCAGCGAGATCATGCCGGTGAAGAAGATCGGCAGTGACACGCCCGCGAGCGCCGTGCCCATGGACAGGCGGTCGAAGAAGCTGCCTCTGCGCAGCGCGGAGATCACGCCCACGCTGACGCCGGCCAGCACCCAGATGATCGCCGCCCCGACGGCCAGGGAGAAGGTCACCGGCAGGCGGTCGACCAGGTCGGGCCAGACGGGTTGCCCGCTGATGAAGGAGTAGCCGAAGCAGGGTGCGGGGCACTGCTCGACGCCCGCGCCGTAGTCGTACTCGGCGCCGGTGAACAGGCCTTTGACGAACCTGCCGTACTGGACGACCACCGGGTCGTTGAAGCCGAGCCGCTCGGCCACCAGGTGGACCGTCTCCGGTGTGGCCGCCCGGCCGACGTAACGCGACGCGAGGGCCTCGGGTGTCGCCCCGGCCCATTGCGGCACGACGAAGAAGATGCCGAACGTGACCATGCTGATCACTATCAGCATGGCGAACGCGCCGATAAGACGCCTGATGATGTATGTGACCACCGCTACCGGCCGAGTGGGGCAGCCCGCCCGGGGCGGGGGG
>NZ_BAAAMU010000164.1:6862-18022 GCF_039529435.1 Nonomuraea maheshkhaliensis | reverse complement strand
GTTTTTTCCCCCGCCCGCCGTGGGGGGCGCGCCACTCCTGCCTTCACCTGCCTTCGCTAGATCCCCGAACCTCGCCTGGTCACTCGACGCCGAGCAAGATGTAGTCGTACATGCTCTGGCCCTCGTTGTAGGCGACGTTGGTCACGCGCTTGCCGCGCATGAGCAGCGACTTGGCCCACACGACCGGAAGGATGGAGGCGTCCTCCATGACCTTCTTGTCGACGTCGACCCACAGCTTGGCGCGGGCCGTCTCGTCGAGCTCGGACGAGGCCTGGTCGATCAGCTTGTCGACCTCGGGGTTCTTGACACTGAGGTTGTAGTTGCCGGCCTTGCGGATGGTCCGGCTGTCGACGATGGCCTGCATGAAGCCGTATCCGTCGGGCCAGTCGGAGCCCCAGCCGTGGCCGGCCAGGCCGATGCCGTTCTTCTTGACGTAGTCGGTGTTACCCGCGTAGTCGGAGAAGTAGCTGGAGCCGGGGAAGCCCTTGAGCTCGACCTTGATGTTGACCTTGGCCAGGGCCTGCTGCATCGCCTCGGCCAGCGCCTTCTCGCGCGGGCGGTCGGAGCGGAAGGCCATGGTGGTGGAGAAGCCGTTGGGCTGGCCGCAGGCGGTCAGCGCCTGCTTGGCCTTCTCGACGTCACCCTTGTTCTCGGGGGTGGCGTACAGGTCGAACTTCTCCTGGCCGACGATGGGCGGCGGCATGACGTTGGTGGCGATGTCGCCGCCGGCCAGCGGGCCTCCGTAGGAGGTCTGGTTGGCGACGCGGTCGGCCGCCCACATCACGGCCTTGCGGCACTCGACGTTGTCAAGCGGCGGGTTGTCCGGGATGACCGAGACGTACCAGAGCCTGGGGATCGTCGGGTTGTCCGTGCGGGCCTTCAGCGCCGGGTCCGGCAGGACCTTGCCCAGGGCGGCCGGCTGCAGGCCGGTGCCGGGGATGTCGAGGTCGATGTCGCCGGAGATGAGCTGGTTGTCCAGGTCGTCGGCGTTGACGTTGAGCTGGACCTCGATCCGGTCCGGCAGCGCCGGGCGGTTGGGGTCGGTCGCCGGGTCCCACTGGTCGTTGCGGACGAGCGTGAAGCGCTTGCCGATCTCGTTCGTCTCGAACTTGTACGGGCCCGAGGAGAGGACCTTCTCCTTGTACTTCGCGCCCGTGTCCTTGTCCTTCGGCACCGGCGCCGTCATCGGCATCTGCACGATGTAGTCCATGGACGCGAACGGCTTCTTCAGGTGGAAGACGACCGTGGTGTCGTCGGTCGCCTCGACGGCCGACTTGTAGTCCACGTCGGCGGACTTGTAGACGCCCTTGAAGTCCTTCGGCCAGTCGAGCAGCTCGTTGAGGTAGGAGGGGCCGTGCGGGAAGGTCTCCTTGTCGTACGTCCTGGCCACCGCGTACGCGACGTCCTTGGCCGTGATGGGAGTGCCGTCCTCGTACTTCAGGCCGCTCTTGAGCTTGTACGTCCAGGTCTTGCCGTCGTCGCTCGGCGTGCCGAGGCCTTCGGCGAGGTCGGGGATGACGGTGTTGCCCTCGGGGCCGGGGCCCGGCTTGTACATCGTCAGCGTCCGCCAGTAGAAGCGGCCGAAGTTGAACGAGTAGCCGTAGTAGGTGTCGCCGGGGTCGAGGCTGTCCCAGTCGGCCGAGTGGGCGGCCTTGAGCGTGCCGCCCTTCTTCGTCGACGGGTTGAACACCTGCGTCAGGCCGGCGTTGAACGCGGGTTGCGCGCCGCCGCCGGCGGCCGTCTGGGCGGGCTGCTGGGACGTACCGCCACCGCCGCCACAGGCGGAGAGCACCAGGGCGAGAACCGCTGTCGCGGCTCCTGCCAGTGCGTGTTTCCTTCTCATTGACTAACCCCTTGATTAGTGAGGTGGGGGATTGAGCGAAGTTCAGCGTGCACGCGGGTCGAAGGCGTCCCTCAGCCCGTCCCCGAACACGTTGAAGGCCAGGACGGTGATGAAGATCGCCAGACCCGGGAAGAGCACGAAGTGGGGCAGCGTGTAGAAGCGGACCGCCTCGGAGAGCATCCCTCCCCAGGTCGGGGTGGGTGGGTTGATGCCGACGCCCAGGAACGAGAGCGCGGCTTCGAACAGGATATTCGTCGGAATGAGCAACGTGGCATAGACCAGGATCGGCGCCAGCAGGTTGGGCAGGACCTCGCGGAAGAGGATGTAGCCGTGGCGGGCGCCCAGGCTCTTGGCCGCGTCGACGAATTCGCGTTCGCGCAGCGACAGGGTCTGGCCGCGGACGATGCGGCCGATGCTGGGCCAGCTGAAGAAGCCGATGATGAAGATCAGCATCGCGATGCGCAGGCCGTTGCCCTCCAGGCCGAAGCCCTTGTCGGGGATGACGCCCGCGAGCGCGATGGCGAAGACCAGCAGCGGGAAGGCCAGGAAGACGTCCATGAGGCGGCCGATGACCTGGTCGACCCAGCCGCCGAAGTAGCCGGCGATGACGCCGAGGGTGGTGCCGATGACCACCGAGAGCAGCGTGGCCAGGAAGCCGATCAGCAGCGAGATCCACGCGCCCGCGACGATCCGGCTGAAGATGTCGCGGCCGTTGACCGGCTCGACGCCGAGCAGGTATTCGCTGCTCATGCCGCCGAAGTTGCCCTTGGGCAGGAGCGTGCTCTGGTCGATCGCGTCCTGGTGGAACTCCAGTGGCGGGTGCCCGAACGCGGCGATGATGGGCCCGGAGAAGATCGCCACCAGGATGAGCAGCACGACGATGAGGCCGCCCCCGAGGGCGACCTTGTCGCGGCGCAGCCGCATCCAGGCGATCCGGGTGAGCGAGCGGCCCTGGATGGCCTTGCCCGCTCCCGCGAGCACCGACTCCGGATGCGCTTCTGCGGCGGAACCGGAAACGTCTAGCGGTGCGGTCATGCCGAATTGCCCCCTGCTGCCCAGACGACGCTCTCTATCGCGTACTGACTGACTTTAGACCGCGAGTCGCGACCTCAGGAGGCAGAATCTATGGCCTGAGCTGCGCTGACTAGTCCCTCAGGGCGCTATGTGGCCGATCTGTGATTGACGCGAAACTCATTCGTATCGATCTTGATGTGAATGTCTACGGCCCGTCCCGGTTACGTCTCGGAACTGTGACATAGCACGAGCTCAACTGATGCCGCGGCGTTTGAGGAGTTCTTCGATGTCGGAGAAGTCGTCGTCGGCCTTGGCCGCGGCCTTGCGCGGCGCGGGCTTGGGCAGCGGCTGCGTCGTCTTCTGCCCCACGGCGGGAGCGGCCTGCGCGGGTCGCACGGCCTGCTCCGTCTCGGGCGTGTCGGCGCCCGTCTTCTTCTTCCTGCCCAGGCCCCTGCCGGCGGACAGCTTGCGGCCGCGCATCACGCCCGACACCACGAACAGCACCACCGACAGGCCCGCCACCGCCACGCCGATCCATACGGTCGGGTTGAACACCAGGCTGGTCACGAAGCCCACCACGGCGCTGCCGACCGTCCAGAGCGTCTGCAGCGCTCCGGTGAGGTAGGCGGCCACGGGCAGCAGCGCCCACGCCGTCATCCGCATGCCGGCCGCCGCTCCCCTGCGCCTGAAGGCCAGGAAGGCCAGCACCAGCCCGGCGATGGTCACCCCGGCGCACAGTGGCAGCCAGGCGATCGCGTTGAAGGTCTCCATCTCGCCGCCCCTTCGTCGTGGCTCTGGATATCCATCCTGGCACGCGGAGGCCCTTGCGCCTCCTCCGTGAGAACCACTTTCCCCTTAGGGGAACGCTCAAGGAGCCACGAGAGTTCTCAGGTCCGCGACCCTGATCTCGGTCAGGGACGAGACGACCAGCCGTCCCGGCGCCTCCTCGACGGGCAGCAGGCTCGGCACGGCCACCACGGCGCAGCCGGCCGCCGTGGCGGCGGCCACGCCGTTCGGGGAGTCCTCCAGGACGACGCAGCGCACCGGCTCCACGCCGAGCAGCTTCGCGGCCGTCAGGTACGGCTCGGGGTCCGGCTTGGTGCGGGTGACGTCGTCCGCGGTGACGACGGCGTCGAAACGGTCTCTGCCGACGCTCTTGAGCACGGCGTCGGCGATCTCGCCGAGGGAGGAGGTGACCAGGGCCACCGGCACCCGTTCGGCGCGCAGGGCGTCGAGCAGCTCGGAGGAGCCGGGCATGACGCTCACCCCGGCGGTCAGCCGGGCCACCATGCCGGCGACCATCCACTCGCGGACCAGCTCCGGCGCCACCGCGGCCCCCGAGACGGCCAGCATGTAGGCGATCGTGCTCTCCATGGACCCGCCGATCAGGCGGGTCTGGTGCTCGGGCGTCCATCGGCCGCCGAGCCTGGCCATGACGCCGGTCTCGATCTCCAGCCAGACCCGCTCGCTGTCGACCAGCAGCCCGTCCATGTCGAAGAAGACCGCGTCCATCCCTGCCCCCGATCGCCCGTGCGTACTCGTCGTGTTCACGCGGAACGGGAGGGGCCGCCGGGGCGGACCCTCCCGTTCGCGGCGGTCAGACGTTGAAGTATTTCGCCTCGGGGTGGTGGACCACCAGCGCGGACGTCGCCTGCTCGGGGTGGAGCTGGAACTCCTCCGACAGCGTCACCCCGATGCGCTCGGGCGCGAGCAGCTCGAACAGCTGCTTCTGGTCCTCCAGGTTGGGGCAGGCCGGGTAGCCGAAGGAGTAGCGGCAGCCCTGGACGTTGACCTTGAGCATGTCGTCGAGCGACTCGTCGCCGCCGATCCCCCACTCCGAGCGGACCCGGGCGTGCCAGTATTCGGCCAGCGCCTCGGTCAGCTGCACCGACAGGCCGTGCAGCTCCAGGTAGTCGCGGTAGGCGTCCTTGGCGAACAGCTCGGCGGTGGCCTCGGAGATCTTCGAGCCCATGGTGGCCACCTGGAAGCCGACGACGTCGACCTCGCCGGTGTCCTTGCCGCGGAAGAAGTCGGACAGGCACAGGTGCCGGTCGCGGCGCTGGCGCGGGAAGGTGAAGCGGGTGCGCTCGCCGCCGTCGTCGTCGAGGATGATCAGCGAGTCGCCGTCGGAGACGCACGGGAAGTAGCCGTAGACGACGGCCGCCTCCAGCAGGCCCTCGGTCTGGATGCGCTCCAGCCACATCCGCAGCCGCGGCCGGCCCTCGGTCTCGACCAGCTCCTCGTAGCCGGGCCCGTCGCCGCCCCTGGTGGGCTTGAGCCCCCACTGGCCGAGGAACAGCGCCCGCTCGTCGAGGAAGGCGGCGTAGTCGGCCAGCGAGATGCCCTTGACGACGCGGTCGCCGTGGAAGGGCGCGAGCGGCAGCGGGTTGTCGGCGGCCACGTCGGAGCGGTCGGGCAGCGCCTCGACGGGGGTGCGGGTGAGCACCGCGCCGGTCTTGACCCGCCGCTCGCGCAGCGGCGGCAGCGTCGCGCCCGCCACGCCGCGCTTGACGGCCATGAACGCGTCCATCAGCCGCAGCCCCTCGAACGCGTCGCGGGCGTAGCGCACCTCGCCCTCGAACACGTCGGCGAGGTCCTGCTCCACGTAGGCGCGGGTCAGGGCGGCGCCGCCGAGCAGCACGGGGTAGCGCTCGGCGAGCTTCCTGGAGTTCATCTCCTCCAGGTTCTCCTTCATGATGACCGTCGACTTCACCAGCAGCCCCGACATGCCGATGACGTCGGCCTTCTGCTCGTCGGCGGCCTCCAGGATGGCCGAGACCGGCTGCTTGATGCCGAGGTTGACGACCTGGTAGCCGTTGTTGGACAGGATGATGTCCACGAGGTTCTTGCCGATGTCGTGCACGTCGCCCTTGACGGTGGCCAGCACGATGCGGCCCTTGGTCTCGCCCTCGACCCGGTCCATGTGGGGCTCCAGGTAGGCCACGGCCGTCTTCATCACCTCGGCCGACTGCAGCACGAACGGCAGCTGCATCTGCCCGGAGCCGAACAGCTCGCCGACCGTCTTCATGCCGTCGAGCAGCACCTCGTTGATGATCTCCAGGGCGGGCCGCTGGTCGAGCGCGGTGTCGAGGTCGGCCTCCAGGCCCTTCTTCTCGCCGTCGACGATGCGCCGCTTGAGCCGCTCCCACAGCGGCAGCGCGGCCAGCTCCTCGGCCTTGCCCGCGCGCATGACGGCCGCGTCGACGCCCTCGAACAGGTCCATGAACCGCTGCAGCGGGTCGTAGCCCTCGCGGCGGCGGTCGTAGACCATGTCGAGCGCGACCTGGCGCTGCTCGTCGGGGATGCGGGCCATCGGCAGGATCTTGGAGGCGTGCACGATGGCGGAGTCGAGCCCGGCGTTGACGCACTCGTTGAGGAACACCGAGTTGAGCACCATGCGGGCGGCCGGGTTGAGGCCGAAGCTGATGTTGGACAGGCCCAGCGTCGTCTGCACGCCCGGGTAGCGGCGCTTGAGCTCGCGGATGGCCTCGATGGTCTCCAGCCCGTCGCGCCTGGTCTCCTCCTGGCCGGTCGCGATGGGGAAGGTGAGGCAGTCGACGATGATGTCCTCGACGCGCATGCCCCAGTTGCCGGTCAGGTCCTCCACCAGGCGGGTGGCCACGCGCACCTTCCACTCGGCGGTGCGGGCCTGGCCCTCCTCGTCGATGGTCAGGGCGACCACGGCCGAGCCGTGCTCGCGGACGAGCCGCATGATCTTCTGGAAGCGGGAGTCGGGGCCCGCGCCGTCCTCGTAGTTGACGGAGTTGACCGCGGCGCGCCCGCCCAGCATCTCGAGGCCGGCCTGCAGCACGGCGGGCTCGGTCGAGTCGAGCATGATCGGCAGCGTGGAGGCGGTGGCGAAGCGGAAGGCCAGCTCCTTCATGTCGGCGACGCCGTCGCGGCCGACGTAGTCGACGCACAGGTCGAGCATGTGGGCGCCGCCGCGGGCCTGCTCACGCGCCGTCTCGACGCAGTCGTCCCAGCGGCCTTCCAGCATGGCCTCGCGGAAGGCCTTGGAGCCGTTGGTGTTGCAGCGCTCGCCGATGGCCAGGTAGGAGGTGTCCTGGCGGAACGGGACGCTCTGGTAGAGCGAGGAGGCGCCGGGCTCGGGGTGGGGGCGGCGGCGGGTGACCTCCTTGCCGCGCACCCGCTCGACCACCTGGCGCAGGTGCTCGGGGGTGGTGCCGCAGCAGCCGCCGACCATGGACAGGCCGTAGTCGCGGGCGAAGGACTGGTGGGCGCCGGCCAGCTCTTCCGCGGTGAGCGGGTAGTAGGCGCCGTCGGCGGTGAGCACGGGCAGGCCGGCGTTGGGCATGCAGGACAGCTTGAGCCGCGAGTGGCGGGCGAGGTAGCGCAGGTGCTCGCTCATCTCGGCCGGGCCCGTCGCGCAGTTGAGGCCGACGACGTCGACGCCGAGCGGCTCGATCGCGGTCAGCGCGGCGCCGATCTCGGAGCCGAGCAGCATCGCGCCGTTGGTCTCGATCGTCACCTGGGCGATGATCGGCACGTCGCGGCCGGCCGCCTCGATGGCCCGCCTGGCGCCGACGACGGCGGCCTTGACCTGGAGCAGGTCCTGGCAGGTCTCGATGATCAGCGCGTCGGCGCCGCCCGCGATCAGGCCGGCCGCGTTGTCGCGGTAGGCGTCGCGCAGGCTCGCGTACGGCAGGTGGCCGAGGGTCGGCAGCTTGGTGCCCGGGCCCATGGAGCCGAGCACGAAGCGGGGCTGGTCGGGCGTGGCCCAGTGGTCGGCGGCCTCGCGGGCGATCCTGGCGCCCGCCTCTGAGTATTCGAACACGCGCTCGGGGATGTCGTATTCGCCGAGCGCGGCCAGGTTGGCGCCGAACGTGTTGGTCTCCACGCAGTCGACGCCCACGGCGAAGTAGGCGTCGTGGACGCCGCGCACGATGTCGGGACGGGTGACGTTGAGCACCTCGTTGCAGCCCTCGTGACCGCGGAAGTCGTCGAGCGTGGGGTCCTGGGCCTGCAGCATCGTGCCCATCGCTCCGTCGGCGACGACGACGCGCTGGGACAAGACTTCTCGGAAGGACAGGGAGGCGCTCATGAGGTAGAGCTTATCGGGTGCGTCTCCGGAGCCGCCCGCGAGCGGCCGCTCCCCCGGCCCTGCCGCGCTTCCCACCGTACGCGCTCCCCGGCCCCGCCGCACTTCCCGCGGGCCGCCCCCCGTTCGGCGGCGGCCTTCCGCCGGACGCGCTCCGGCTGCTGCGCGGCACGATCGGGGCCGCTATTGTACGTGCTGTCAAATATGGGCGACGTCCGGCAGGAGGCTTCATGGCCTATCGCACCGTCCTCGTCGGAACCGACGGCTCGGCCTCCTCCTTCAGGGCCGTCTCCGCCGCCGCTTCCCTGGCCGCGGCGACCGGGGCCAGGCTCGTGCTGGCCTGCGCGTACCTGCCCATGCGGGAGAGCGAACGGGCCGCCGCCGCCGACCGGCTCGGCGAGCTGGCGTACAAGGTGACCGGGTCCACCCCCGCCGACGACGCCCTGCGAGCCGCCCGCGAGCACGCCGTGGCGGCGGGCGCGACCGACGTCGTGCTGACGGCGGATCAGGGGGACGCGGTGGACGTGCTCATCGCCGCGGCCGCCCGGCATCGCGCCGACCTGCTCGTGGTGGGCAACCGGGGGCTCAACAGCCTGGCCGGGCGGCTGCTCGGGTCGGTGCCGTCGGCGGTGACGCATCGGGCCGCGTGCGACGTCCTCGTCGTCCACACCACCGACGGCGGCCGCTGACCACCCGGAGCCGGTGGTCGCCGTACGGGAGTTCGCGGGGAGCGTACGGAAGTTCGCGCGTCGCGAACGGCGGCGGACCGTCAGGCGCCTGGCGGGAGTTCGCGCGTCGCGAACGGCGCTCGGGTTTCGCGCCCGGCGGAAACCGGCGGGCGGAGGTGGCCGTCCGATGCCTCGGCGCGGAGCCGTGAACCCGGCATGGCCCGTTCCAGCAGTCGTCTGACCTGCTGTCGCGCGGCCCGGCCGGTTTCCCCGGGCCGTTTCGCGCGCGAGCCCGCGCCGGCCGGCCCGGGCGCTCCCCCGCCGCTCCCTCGGCGCTCCTCCGGCGGAACGCGCGCGAACTGGGACGTCGCGGGGCGCGTGGAAGCCCGCGTTCGGGGGGAGATCGGTGACGTTGACGCCGGCTGACCGCATAGGCTTAGCGGGACGATGGAGAGGAGGCGACACGTGATTGAGCTCGAAGGGCTCCCCGAGCTCGTCGACCCGGTGCTCATTGCCGCGTTCGAGGGGTGGAACGACGCGGGCGAGGCCTCCAGCGGTGTGATCGCCCATCTCGAGTCCGCGTGGAAGGCCGAGCCGCTCATCGCGCTCGACCCCGACGACTATTACGACTTCCAGGTCACCAGGCCCGTGGTCGAGATGAACGACGGGCTGACCCAGTCGATCGTCTGGCCGACGACGCGGCTGCTGCGCGCCAGGCCCCCGGGCCTCGACCGTGACGTGGTGCTGCTGCGCGGCATCGAGCCCAACATGCGCTGGCGCTCGTTCTGCGCCGACATCATCTACATCTGCCGCGAGCTGGGCATCGAGATGGCGGTGATGCTGGGCGCGCTGCTCAACGACTCGCCCCACACCCGCCCGGTGCCGATCCTCGGCGGCGCCACCAACTCGGGGCTGGCCCGTTCGACCAACTTGGAGCTGAGCCGCTACGAGGGCCCGACGGGCATCGTGGGGGTGTTGCAGCACGCGTTCGGCCAGGCGCAGCTCGACGCGATCTCGCTGTGGGCCTCGGTGCCCCACTACGTCGCCCAGCCGCCCAACCCGAAGGCCACGCTGGCGCTGCTGCGCCGGCTGGAGGACGTGCTGGAGATCCCGATGCCGCTGGGCGACCTCGACGAGGAGGCCAGGGCGTGGGAGCGCGGCGTCGACGAGCTCGCCTCGCAGGACAGCGAGGTGGCCGAATACGTGAAGGAGCTTGAGGAGCGCAAGGACGCGGCCGAGCTGCCCGAGGCCAGCGGAGATGCGATCGCCGCCGAGTTCGAACGCTATCTGCGGCGCAGGGATCGCGACACTGACAGCTAAATTGCAGGGATTGAATCCAACAAATCCCTGTGGTTTGGGGTAATAATCGGGAACCTGTAGAAGGTTGCATCAAGTTGGGCTCCCGATGGCCCAAGAGGCTCTCGTTCGCACGTAATGCCTGCCAACTCGACCGCGCACGTTAGGCATGCCATGGCGACATCCCACGTTGACCCCCACCAGCGGAGCCAGGACACCAGGCGGCGCATCCTCGAGATGGCCGTCTCGCTCCGGGAGGACCGCACCGGCGGCTCGGTGGATCATTTCCTCGCCCTGCTGCAGGATCGGCTTCCGCTCTGGTTGAGCATTCTTCATGATCTTTCCCATCGCAGTGGGAAAGGGTCCGTCTCCGACAATCTTCTTCCCGTCGTGCTGGCGGGGATCGACTACTACATAGACGTGCAGAGCGCCGCGCTGCCAGCTTTCACCTCGCCCAATGTGACCGTCCGCTTCCGGCAGGCCGTCCGCGACACCGGGCTCGGGCCGCGTACGGAGACGGCGCCGCTGGCCGCGTACCTGGCGGCCGAGCAGCGGCTCGGGCGGGTGCGGGCCGACGCCGATCCGGAGGCGAGCGCGCGGCTGCTGGTCGCGGGCTGTTTCCACCGCGCCTACATCGAGATGTTCGTCGGCGCCGACGCCGGGCCCAGCCGCGAGGCCAGCGCCCGCGAGATCGTCCGCGAGCTGCGCCTCGAACCCGCCGCCGTCGAGCAGCACGCCTGACCCGAGGGCCCTGTCATCCTGGGCACGTGCCGCCTTCTCCGTGCGCACACGGTGTGAGGCCAGCTTCCCGGATGGGCGGGCTGTGGGGCCGGCCTCTTGGGGTGCACGTGGTGCGAGGCCGGCCTCCCCGGGTGCGAGCGGGACGGGGAGGCCGGGGCACGGGGGGCGAAGGCGAGACGTGCGGCTTCAAGCCCGTCGGCGAGCGTGGCGGCTGAGTGAGGCGTCAGGCGTGCCGGCGGTGGAGGGGCTGGGGGTCTGGGGCCGCGTGGTCGCGGTGCACGGGCACGGCGTGGGGGCCGGGGACCGGGTGGTCGTGACGTGCCGGGCGAGGGACGGGCGCGGCGTGGTCGCGGCGCAGGGCCTCGTCGTAGCGGTGCCAGATCAGCGCGGCCAGGTCCGGGTCCGCGCCCAGCGGATCGCTCACCAGCTCCGCGCCCGCCGAGGCCAGCCGGGCGTGGAAGAAGCCGGGGGCGAGAACGTACGAGGCGATGGCCACGCGGGCGGCCGGGGTCGACCGGAGCCGTTCCATGGCCTCCTCG
>NZ_BAAAMU010000164.1:0-6850 GCF_039529435.1 Nonomuraea maheshkhaliensis | reverse complement strand
ACGTCGGCCAGGCCGCCCGGGCCCGACGAACCGGCGGGGCCGATCAGCACGGCGTCCGTGCCGCGCAGGGCGGCCCGGGCCAGCTTGCGGGTCAGGGCCGAGGTGAGCAGCCGGTGCGGGCCGAGCCAGCCGGCCACCACCGCGTCCGGGCGGTGCTCGGCGATGACCTCGGGCAGGTCGATGTGCGCGTGGTAGCCGCCGGCCAGTAGCAGCGGCACCACGACCACCGGGCCGCGCACCACCGGCAGCACCTCGGCGAGGAGGGGCGAGCTGATCTCCAGGTAGGTGAGCTCCACCCGCTGCCCTGGCCGGGCCCCGCGGACGGTCTCGGCCAGCGCCGACAGGGTGTGCTCCCCTGCTGAGCTACGCGTCCCGTGCGCGGCCAGGACCAGTGCCGGCCTCACCGGCCCACCCCATCGAACACGACGCCACCGGCCCGCGCGGCACGGCCGGCCCGCGCGAAGTCGCCGCCTCCCGGACCGGTGCCGGTGGCGTGGCAGGGCCTGACCGTGTGCTCCAGGAGGGGGGCGGCGGGTGGCAGGGGCCGGGCGGGGGACATGGCGCCCCAGGACATGCTGGTCTCCTCGTGGTCGTGTCGGGCAGGCGCGGCCGGCGATCCGGCTCGTGCGAGGCGTGGACGGTGTCAACGCGTGCGGGACGACGGTGCCGCCGTACGAGGGCGATGACCGGGCGCCGGGACGGCGGTCAGAGGCCCGTCTCGTACAGGCAGGCGAGCCGGTACCCGCGTTTGACCACCGTCTCGACGATCCCCCCGGGCCCGAGGGCTCGGCGGAGCCGGGTGATGGCCATCTCCACGGCGTGCTCGGCCGAGTCGCGGGCCACGCTGCCCGGCAGCACCGTACGCAGATCGGCCCGCGACACCACGTGCCCGGGCTTGTCGGCCAGGCGCTTGAGCACCGCCATCGGCGCGGGCGGCAGCGGGCGCAGTTCCCCGTCCACGACGACCGCGTGGCCGCGGATCTCCAGCCGGTGCTCGCCGGCCGTGAGCCGGGTGACGCCGTGCTCGGGCAGGTGCCTGGCCAGGGCGCGGGCGAGCGCGCCGAGCCGTGAGCGGTCGGGTTGCAGGGTGGGCACGCCGCGCGAGGTGAGCGGGTCGGCGGTGACGGGCCCCACGCAGGCGGCCACGACAGGCCCGCCGAACGCGGCCAGCAGCGCCTCCTCCAGCCCTTCCGCCCTGGCGGCGCCGAGCATGGCGTGCACGGCGGGCGCGCTGGTGAAGGCGACGGCGTCGACCGAGCCGGAGATCGTCTGGCTGATGAGGCGGCGCAGGGGCGAGATGTCGCGGTACGGGAGCCAGCGGTAGACCGGGATCTCGATCACCTCGGCCCCGGCGACCCGCAGGTCGTCCACGAACTCCTTGAGCGGTTCGCCGTGCTGCTGCACCGCGATGCGGCGCCCGCGCAGGTCCTGCTCCAGGAGGTATTCCTTGACCTCGGAGCAGGACTCGGTCGAGGGGGTCCAGTGGTCGTTGAGCCCGGCGGCGCGCACCGCTCCCCTGGCCTTGGGGCCGCGGGTGAGCAGGCGGGCCTTGGACAGGTGCTCGCTGAGGTCGGCGGACAGGCCCCAGCCCTCGGCGGCGGCCATCCAGCCGCGGAAGCCGACGCCGGTGGTGACCACGACCTCGTCGAGCGGGGCCCGCAGGCTCTCGCGGGTGGCGGCGAGCAGGTCGGAGTCCTCGGCCAGGGGGACGAGACGGATGGCGGGGGCGCTGACCACGCGGGCGCCGCGGCGTTCGAGCAGCGCTCCGAACTCCTCACGCCGTCTGGTCGCGGTCACCCCGACGGTGAAGCCCGCCAGGGCGTCGGGCGCCGTCTCCGGGGAGGAGCCGCCCTCAAGAGGAGCCGCGCTCATGCCTGCACCTCCAGGTAGTCGTCGATGCCTGGCCGGGCCCCGAGCGCCCGGCCAGGCATCACAGGCGCGTGTGACGCAAGTGAGATCACCCTCCGATACTCCTTTCGCGTGGTTTCACACCTGGGTCTCTTCTGTTACCGCTGTGCTACAAGGCAGGACCTTCGCGGTTGGCTGGAGGCACGGCAGGGAAACGTTCATCGTGACGACGCCGCCGATCGGGGAGTGACGGGTGACGGCCAGGCCTATTCGCGTGTTCGACGATCCGGTGCTCCGCTCCGTGGCGGCGCCGGTGCAGGATTTCGATCGGGAGCTGAGGCTGCTGGTGAAGTCGCTGACGGCGACGATGCGGGCGGGCTCGGGCCGCGCCGGTCTGGCTGCTCCGCAGATCGGCGAGCCGGTGCGGGTGGTGGTCTACTCCTACGACGGCAAGTCGGGCCATCTGGTCAATCCGCGGCTGGAGTTGTCACAGCGACGGGTGACGGCCGATGAGGCGTGTCTGTCGGCTCCTGGCGTGTGGTGGCCGCTGGAACGTTCCTACATGGTCACGGCGCGTGGCCGTGACATGTTCGGCAAACCCGTCACCGTGCGGGCGCTCGGCGTGCTGGCCAGGGTGCTGCAGCACGAGGCCGATCATCTCGACGGGGTGCTGTTCAGCGATCATCTAGAGGCGGCCGAGCGCGAACGGTTCCTGGCCGAGGCCCTGCCCGCGGTCTGACACCTGCGGCGGGGTAAGAAGGTCGTCCCGCCAAGCACGGCCGTGCCGGTCATGTCAGCGCCGCCGTCCGGTGACGGGCTGCGTCTGCGGGCTCATGGCGCGCCGCTGGGCCGGGTCGGTGCCGCCCCAGACGCCGTACGCCTGGTTGGTCGCCAGCGCGTACGCCAGGCACGGCTCGCGCACGGGGCACCTCCCGCACACCTGCTTGGCCCGCTCCACCTGGGAGTGGCTCGGGCCTTCCATGGAGATGGGAAAGAACAGTTCCGGGTCAAGGTCGAGGCAGGCCGCCCTGCGGGTCCAGCCGAGCATCGTCGTCATGCTCCTCGCGCCTACCCATCGCCCCGGGCGTCATACCTCGCCGAGCAGGCGATCCCAGTCGGCCAGGAACCGGCCGAGCCCGTACCGTGACAGCGCGGCGGCCCTGGCGGCCTTGCCGGCCTGGCTCGCGCTCTCCGGGTCGCGCGCGTAGGCGTGCAGGGCGTCGGCGAGCACGTGCACCTTCGTGGACAGGACGCCGGCCTCGGGCGGGACGGCCTCGATCGCCTCGGTGGCGGCCAGCGCGACCACGGGCAGGCCCAGGGTCATGGCCTCGACGAGAGCCAGCCCGAGCGAGGTCCACCGGTAGGGGTGCAGGTAGACGCGCCTGCGGGCGAGTTCGGCGTGCATGACGTGCTGGGGCAGGTCCTCGTGGGTCTCGTACGGGAGCCCGTCCACCTTCATCCCGAACACGTCGAGCGGCACTCGCTGGGCGAAGCGGGGCAGCAGGTCGGTGCCGGCGACCCTGGCGCGGCGTACCGGCTCGTTGACCACGACGCCCGCCCTGGGCAGTTCGCCGGTGTAGAGGTGGCCGGGGTCGGGGACGCCGTGCTCGATGACGCGGGTGGGCGCCCGGCCGTTGTCCCAGTACAGCTCGTTGAAGTGGGTGACGTGCACGAGCGTGATGTCGTCGCGGCCAGCCAGCGGGTGGCGGGTGCGGGGCACGTCGCCGGCCGGGGTGTTGTGCTCGACGTAGACGCCGGGCACGTCGCGCCCCAGCCAGTCGCGGGCCAGGTCGATCTCGTGCGGGCGCTGGTGGACGACGACGTCCACGGGTTCGTGGCGCAGCCGGTCCCAGGGCACCTCGCGGACGCGTTCCGGCCAGTCGTACGTGGCCGCCCGCCCCCGTCCGTCGGGACCACGACCGGGGACGAGCGGCAGCAGATATTCGTGCGAACCCCTGATGAAGGCACTCGTCCACGCGCCGTGCACGTGCCAGATGAGGATCCTCACCAGCGGCTCCAGCCCATGGCCCTGGCCCAGGGCGCCGAGGCGGCCACGACGGGGCTGTCCGTGTCGTTCAGCACGCGGTCCACGACGTCGGCCAGGTCGTCGGCGACCTCGGCGGCCCGCTGGATCTCCGCTTCGAGCGTCTGCGGGGTCGGGACCAGGATGCCCCGGGCGCCCGCGGCCTTGGCGGCCTCCATGTCGCGGCCGATGTCGCCCACGACGACGCAGTCGCGCGGGCTGACGTCCAGCACCGCCGCAGCGCGGATCACCAGGCCGGGGGCGGGTTTGCGGCAGGTGCAGCCGTCGGTGTCGTCGTGCACGCAGATCGCCCACGCGTCGAACGGCCCCAGCAGCTCCTCCACCTTGGCGTTGACCTGATCCATCTCGTCCGGTGAGAGCAGGCCCTTGGCGACGCCCGACTGGTTCGTGACCACGGCCACCGCCACGTCGGCCCGGCGCAGCCTGCCCAGGGCCTCGGCCGCGCCCGGCATGGGCTCCACCAGGGCCGGATCGCCGTTGTACGGCACGTCCCTGATCAAGGTTCCGTCCCGGTCGAAGAGCACGGCGCCGGGACGTCGCTTTTCGAACACCATCCACCTCCGTCGCGTGCCGGGCAGCTACCCGGGCCCCGACCCGGCAAACAACTACCCAGAGTGACCATTTGCCGGTGGACACGCCTTTTTTCGCACGTCAGAGGCATGGCCAAGTTTGAGGGCCGCTTCTCTCGGTAGCGGTTCCCGGCATCGGCAGCGGGGAGGACCCATGAAATTTCTCGGCATCAACGCGATCTTCCACGACCCGGCCGCCGCCCTGGTGGCCGACGGGAGGATCGTCGCCGCGGCGGAGGAGGAGCGCTTCAGCCGGCGCAAGCACGGCAAGCGGCCGCTGGCGTTCTCCGCGTGGGAGCTGCCTGAGCAGGCCGCCGCGTGGTGCCTACGGCAGGCGGGGCTCTCCCCCGAGGACATCGACGTCGTCGCCTACTCCTACGACCCGTCCCTGGTGACGGGCAGGCCGGAGGGTGACTGGGAGGACCTGCGCACCAGGTACGCGGTCCGCGCGCCCGCCTTCCTCGCCACGGCGCTGCCCGGGCTGGACCCCGGCCAGGTCGCCTACGTACCGCACCACGTGGCGCACGCCGCCTCGGCCGGGCTGGCCTCCCCCTGGCGCGACTGCGCGGTCCTGGTGTGCGACGGGCGGGGCGAGAGCGTCTCGCACCTGGCGGGCGTCTATCGGGGCGGCGAGCTGGAGGTGCTGGCCGCGCAGGAGCTGCCGCACTCCCTGGGTCTCATGTACGAGGACGTCACCGAGCACCTCGGCTTCCTGCGTTCCAGCGACGAGTACAAGGTCATGGCGATGGCCTCCTACGGCGATCCCCGCCACCTGGAGGCGCTGCGCGAGGTGATCTACACGACCGGGGACGGCGGGTTCCGCGTCGAGCCGGTCGACTGGAACGTCTACGCCAAGGCGCTGCCGAGGGGCGCCGCCTGGACCTCCGACCACGCCGACCTGGCCGCCAGCGTGCAGGCCCGGCTGGAGGAGGTGCTGCTTGAGCTGGTGCGCTGGCTGTACGAGCGGACCGGCGCGCGGCGGCTGGCCCTGGCCGGCGGGGTGGCGCTCAACTGCGTGGCCAACACCCGGCTGCTGGACGAGGGGCCGTTCGCGGAGGTGTGGGTGCAGCCGCCCGCCGGCGACTCCGGCACCGCGCTCGGCGGGGCGCTGCACCTGGCGCAAGCGTACGGGGAGCCGGCCGGGCCCATGCCGGGCGCGGCGCTGGGGCGCGGCTTCACCGACGAGGAGCTCGGGGCGTGGCTGGACGTGGCGCGGGTGCCGCACACCCGCCCGGCCGACCTGGCCGCGGCGGTGGCGGCCGAGCTGGCCGCCGACCGGATCGTGGCCTGGTTCCAGGGCCGCTCCGAGTACGGGCCGCGGGCGCTGGGGCAGCGTTCGCTGCTGGCGCACCCGGGTCACGCGCGCAACACCGAGCGGCTGAACGACGTCAAGGGGCGTGAGCAGTTCCGGCCCGTCGCGCCGATGGTGCTGGAGTCGCGGGCGGCGGAGATCTTCGGGCGGGGGCCGGTGCCGTCGCCGTACATGCTGTTCGTCCACGACGTGCGGCCGGGCTGGGCCGAACGCATCCCCGCGGTCGTGCACGTGGACGGGACCGCCCGCATCCAGACGATCTCGCCTCGGGAGCAGCCGCTGATGGCGCGGGTGCTGATCGAGTTCGAGGCGCGGACGGGGCTGCCGGTGGTGGTCAACACGAGTCTCAACACGGCCGGGCGGCCCATGGTGGACGATCCGCGCGACGCGCTGGAGTGTTTCGGCTCCGCGCCGGTGGACGTGCTGGTCCTGGGGCCGTACCTGGTGCGGCGCGGGGAGGTGTTCGGCTCGTGATCACCGTGGTGATCCCCACCATCGGGCGGGCCACGCTGCGCGCCACCGCGGCGGGCGTGGGTCCCGGCGTGCCGGTGATCGTGGTGGACGACCGGAGGGGCTCTTGCGCTCCGCTCGGGTTGTCTTCTTCCGTACGGGTCGTCCGGTCGGGCGGGCGGGGGCCGGCGGCGGCGCGCAACGCCGGGTGGCGGGCCGCGGACACGCCGTGGGTGGTGTTCCTGGACGACGACGTGGTGCCCCGGCCGGGGTGGGCGGAGGCGGCCTGGAAGGACCTGGTGGACCTGCCCGACGACGTGGGCGGCAGCCAGGGGCGCATCGTGGTGCCGCTGCCCGCCGGGCGGCGGGCTGGCGACGCCGAGCGGAACACCGCCGGGCTGGCCGGGGCGCTGTGGGCGACGGCCGACATGGCCTACCGGCGCGCCGCGCTGGAGGCCGTGGGCGGGTTCGACGAACGTTTTCCCCGGGCGTACCGGGAGGACGCGGACCTGGCGCTGCGCGTGACGCGGGCCGGATGGCGGCTGGTGCGGGGCGGGCGGGTGAGCGAGCATCGATTCCGGGCCGACGCCGAGGGCGGCGAGGTGGTGGGCGAGCCGGTCGGCCCGC
>NZ_BAAAMU010000163.1:0-22161 GCF_039529435.1 Nonomuraea maheshkhaliensis | reverse complement strand
CGCCGGCCGCCGCCGGAGGGCCGGCGCGGGAAACGCCCGGGGCGGTCGCGGGCGACGGCCGGGTCGCGGCAGTCACGGCCGTCGGGGCCGTCGGGGCGGGAGTGTGGACGCGGGCGACGTTCGGAGCCGTCGCGGACGACGGCTGGGACGGCGAGGCGCGGGAGGAGACGGCGGGTCAGGAGACGACCGCGGCTGCGGCGGCGGTCGTCGTGCGGAGCTGGCCGTTCCTGGGCAGGGAGGGCGAACTCGGCACGATCGGGTCCTGTCTGGGACGGGACGAGGCCAGGGGCGTGGTGATCGCGGGGGAGGCGGGCATCGGCAAGACCCGGCTGGCCCAGGAGATCCTGGCGCTCGCGCGTTCGCGGGGGCACCGTACCGAGTGGGTGGCGGCCACCGGGGCGCTCGCGTCGATCCCCTTCGGAGCGGTGGCCGGGCTGCTGGCCCCCGGCGGGGGGGCGGATGCTGGCGTCCCCCGCCGCGCGGCTGCGCGAGCACGGCGGGGCACGGCGGGTGGTCATCGGCGTGGACGACGCGCACCTGCTCGACACCGGCTCCGCCGCCGTGCTCGATCACCTCGTGGCCCAGCGGCTGGCGTTCGTGGTGGCGACCCTGCGCACCGGCGCACCCGTACCGGAGACGATCACGAGGTTGTGGAAGGACGGCCAGGTGCCCTGGCTCGACCTGGCGAGCCTGCCGCAGCCGGTCGTGGACCGGCTGCTCGATCACGTGCTCGACGGCGCCGTCGACGGCGTCACCCGGCGCCGCCTGCGCGAGCTGGCCCTGGGCATCCCGCTCGCGCTGCGTGAGCTGCTGACGACGGCGATCACCGGCCGCACCCTGCGCCGCAGGCACGGCGTGTGGCACCTGACGGGCGGCTACCGTCCCCAAGGCGCGATCCGGCAGGTGCTCGCCGACCGCCTGCGCCCGCTCGGCCCGCGCACCCCCGAGCTGCTGGAGCTGCTGGCCTGCGGCGAGCCGCTGCCGTACGCGCTGCTGGCGCGGCTCGTGGACCAGGCGTCGGTGGACGAGGCCGAGGCGCACGGGCTCGCCGAGGCCGAGCGCGCCGGCGACCGCGGTGGGGTACGGCTCGCGCACCCCCTCTACGCCGAGGTGCTGCGCGCCCGGATGTCGCCCGCCCACGCCAGGCGGCTGTGGTGGTGCCTGGCCGGCGCGCTGCTCGACCCGCCGCTGCGCCGCCGCGACGACCTGCTGCGGGCCGCGCTCTGGCAGGTCGAGGGCGGGGCCGTCGTACGTCCCGAGGTGGTGCGGATCGGCGCCCGCCAGGCCGTCAACCGGGCCGACCTCGCCCTCGCCGAACGGCTCGCCCGCGCCGCCAGGCAGGCGGCCCCGTCGGCGGAGGCGGACGCGCTGCTGGCCGAGGTGCTCGAATACCGGGGACGCAGCGCCGAGGCGGCGGCCGTACTGCCCGAGCGGCCTCCGCGCGACGATGACGAGCTGCTGGCCTGGGCCCTGGTCCGAGCGGAGACCCGATACTGGGGCGAAGGCGACGCGGTGGCCGCCGAACGGACGCTCGACCTGCTGCGCGGCCGGCCGGGGGAGGGGCCGGCAGAGGGGATCCGCTCGTGGATCCTGCTGTTCGACGGGCGCTGCGCGGCCACGGTGGAGCTCGCGGAACGGCTGACCGCCCCGGGCGCCGCCGCCGGTGACCAGCCGGCCATCTGGGCCTGCGCGGCGGCGACGGCGGCGGCCGCGCGGCTCGGGCGCGCCGCCGACGCCGACCGCTTCCACCGGCACGGACTGGCCCTGGCCGAGGCGAACCAGGCCGAGCTGCCCTGGGGGCTGGTGCAGCTCGGGATCGCGCGGTCGCTGGCGTACCTGGCCCTGGGCGAGCTGGACGCGGCCTGGCAGGTCGCCGACGAGGGATACCGGCAGGTGCTGGAGGGGCAGAGCCCCATGATGTCGGCCGGCCACGTCGGCTTCCGGGGCCTCGTGGAGTGCGCGCAGGGCCGCACGGCCGAGGCCGGCCGCTCGCTGCGGGAGGCGATGACCGCGCTCGACGGCCGTGACACCCTCCGGCTCACCCACCTGTTCACGGCCGGGCTGGCCACGGCCTGCGCGCTGGAGGGGGCGGCGGGCGAGGCACGCGCCTGGCTGGAGCGCGCCGACCGGAGCGGCAACGGCTCCAACCGGCTCTTCGCACCGTGGGTCGCCCTCGCCGACGCCTGGACCTCGTCCGCCGAGGGCCGCCACGCGGAGGCCGTCCGCACCGCCCGCTTCGCCGCCGACCTGGCCGACGGCCTCGGCCTCCCCAGCGTCGAGGCAACGGCCCGCCACGACGTCCTACGCCTCATCGGCCCGGGCGTCCTGGACGGGAATGGTGTCTCGGACCGGCATGGCGTCCTGGACGGGAGTGGTGTCTCGGACCGGCATGGCGTCCTGGACGGGCGCGGTGGGCGGAGCGAGCCAGGCCGGCAGAGCCGGCCGGGTGGGCCGGGGGAGGCCGTCGAGCCAGGCGGCGCGGACCGGCGTGATGGCCCGCTGGACGCCCTGCTGGAGGTCCGGCTGGACACTCCGCTGGGCCGGGCGCTGGCGGCCGCCGCTCGTGGGCTGGCCAACGCCGACGGAGACGCGCTCTCGGAAGCCACCGACGCCCTCGCCCGCACCGGCCACCACCTGCTCGCCACCGAGACCGCCACCTGCGCGGCCCGCGCCTACGAAGCCGCCGGCTTGTCGGAGCAGGCGGAGGGGGCGCGCCGCAGGGCGGCCGGGCTGCGCACCCGATGCCAGGCCGCCGTCACACCACTCCTCACCGGCGTCCCCGAACGCGCTCAGCCTGCCACCACCGTGCCTGATGACGGCCCCGACGGCGCTCAGCCGGCCACCACCGTGCCTGATGACGGCCCCGACGGCGCTCAGCCGGCCACCACCTTGCCCGGCGACGGCCTCGAAGGCGCTCGGCACGACGCGGCGCCGCTCGACGACGACCCCGGGCGTGCCGGGCACGGCGTGGGCCGGCTCGGTGAGGGTACCGAGCCGGCCAGGCGTGACGCGGGTGTGCTCGCCGCACATCCCCGCACCTCGCGGTGACCGGCGGGGCGTGCGGCGAGCACGAGGGTTACTCGATGGTCCACAGCTGCGCGTTGCTCGCGTTGTACGACCACAGCCGCACCCGGTAGTCCTGCGAGAACGGCGGGGTGTCGATGACCCGGTTCATCCCCGTCCTGTTGAGCGCCCAGATGCTCTGGAAGGCGTACCCGCCGTTGTAGGAGATGAGGAAGAACCGCTGCTGGTTGAGGGTGTTGCAGGGGTGCTGCACCATGATGGTGCCGCTCGCGGTCCCGTTGCGGTCCACGTCCACGCACATCCCGCTCGACGCGCTGCGCAGCCGGTAGTTGCCGTTGGCGACCTGCTCGACCCACCACAGCTGCCGGGTCGAGCCGTCACACGGGTAGTGGCCGATCGGGGTGCCGTCGGTGGCCTGGCCGCCGACCTGGTCCAGGCATTCGCCGTACTGTAAGTTGACGATCCTGCCCAGCCGGCCGTCCCCGATGCCGGCCTGGGCCGGGCTCGCGATGCCGGTGGTGACGGCGCCCGTCACGAAGAGCGCCAGGACGGCGGCGATGATTCGTCGCATCTTTCCTCCTTCAGTTAGGTTCGCGCGGGTGTCCTGGGCAGGTGCACCACGCGGTCGAAGCGGTCGTCGAGCTCCTCCCGCTGCCAGCGGCCGGACGACAGCTCCGCGGGCAGCCGCTCCGCCTGGCCGGTCAGCCTCCAGCGTCCTGGCCAGCAGGCTGATGTGGTGTGCCCTCGCCCCACGTTCCGGATCGGGCGTCCTCGGCGGACGGCCGCATGGCCTGAACCTTCGCAACGCTCATTGCGATCACCTCCCTGCTTGACGATGGCCGACCGGGGCCGGCCCCTCGGGGCCCCGTTCGGCCTCGGGAGCAACGTACGGTGATCGGTTGACCTGGCTATGACGCGCCGATGACTCGCCGCGTCCGGGACCGGCGGGGGTTACGCCTCGCCGGCCTCCTGGGAACGCTGCTTGAGCTCCGCCTCGTACACGTGGCGCCGCCCGCCCATGAGCCGCTCGCGTACCTGGCGTTCGAGCTCGCGGAACGTCGCGTAGTAGCCGTCGTCGTACTCCTCCACGATCTGGAACGTCCAGCGCCCTTCCAGCACGTCGCGGCCGACCAGGTCGGCGGCCAGGCGCCGGGCCAGGTCGTCGTGGCCGGCCTCGCGCAGCAGCCGGACGGCCTGGTCGGCCGTGGCGTGGGCGGAGCCGGTGAGCTGGTGGAAGGAGTAGAGGTGCCCCCGCGCGCGCTCGACCGTCTCCAGCGCCTCCGACACCATGCCGGCGGCCCGCACGGCACGGTCGTCGGCGCCGTCCGGGCGGCGGTGGTCCTCATCGGGTGTGTATGCCATGCGTCCGGCGTTACCCAGCGCCGTACGGAAAATGCTCGTGCCGTCCCGGCGACGCAATCCCGAAAGCTCGGGATGTCGCTCGCCCGCCTGATTTCCCATTCTTGGAAAGGCAGGGAAACGAGAATGACACGGAAGGACGGAACAACAAATGTCGGAATTCACCGCCGAAGAGGCGAACGGGCTCGCCGCCACCCTCCGCGAATGGGACACCGCGCCGCACGTGCGCGCGTCCGTCGGCGCCTCGCTGCACATGCCGGAGCCGCCCGCCGAGGGCGGGCTGGGCCGGCGGGTGGCGAGCGCGTCCGGGATCGGGCTGCCGGCGGCCATGGACAGCCAGCAACTCGGCCCCTGGAACGCCAGCATCGGCTTCAAGGACGGCGTGGCCGTGGGCGGGTGGGCCAACCTGGGCCTGAGCCAGACGGGGTCGATCAACTTCAGCGGACACTTCCACGTGTCCGGCGCGATCAGCTACGACACGGCGTTCGTCTGGGTGGTCAAGGACGCCGTGGGCAACATCTACACCTTCGGGCACACGGGCCGGGTGCACGGCACCTTCGAGTCCGGCTCGCGGGACGACGACTGGGGCAAGTCCGAGATCAACACCTTCATGCAGGCGCACTGGGCGGACCTGTACCGGAGCTGGTCCTGGCACTGGGAGGCCAGGGTCAACGCCGACTTCACGCCCTTCCTCGACGACATCATCAAGCTGGTCGCCGCCGGCCAGGCGATCGGCCGGGTCATCTCGATCGTCGCCTGAGGGCGGTGCTCAGCCGGAGATGGCCGCGATGAGCTCGTCCCGGCCCTGGGCGCGGGTCTTGCCGTACACCGACTTCAGGTGGTCGTTGACGGTGTGGGCGGACAGGTCGAGGGCCCGGGCGATCTGCTTCGGGGCCGCCCCGTCGTAGAGGTGTTCGAGGATGCGGCGTTCGCGCGGGGTGATGCCGTACCAGTCGCAGAACGACGGCAGCAGCATGCTGCCGCCGGCCGCCTGGATGAGGATGGCGACGTCGCCGTCGCCGCCCTCGTCCAGCGGCTGGCCGTGAATGAGGATCGAACGCCCGAAGTTGGCGGCCGGCGTGCAGAGCGCCGGCTGCCAGGCCCGATGGTCGCGGGCATGGGCCCGCGCGTGCAGGGACAGCCCGACCCAGAAGGGGTCGGCGATCCAGTCGGGCACCCCGTTGCCCGTGCCCGGCCACATCAGCCGCATCCAGGCCCGTGCCTGGGGCGAGATCGATCTGACGGTGTGGTCGGAGCCGACCACGATGACGCCGGTCGGGAGCGCGGGAGCGGTGGCGGTCAGCGGCCCCGCCGTGACATAGCGGCGCAGCGCCGTCAGCAGCGCGGGGACCAGCAACTGCGCCCGCCGGCACTCCTCCACTCCGAACGGCCTGGCGCCTTCGCCGCGCAGCAGGCCCAGCAGGCCCCACGGCCCGTGCCGGTCCCTGATCAGCAGCCGCAACTCGCCGCTCACCCCGTGGGAGGCCAGCAGCCGCCGCATGCCCGCGTCGCCGTGGCCGCCGGCGCCCACCACCGCGACCGGCTCGTCGCGCCTGGCGAGCACGGATGTCGAGCAGGGGTCGCCGTGCAGATAGTTGTTCAGCACCAGAGCGCTGATCAGCGCGGGATGGTAGTCGTGCCAGAAGCTGAACGAGCCCAGGCCGATCCCGGCCGCCGGGTTGAGGCCGACCAGGCGCAGCGCGTCGTGCGGCACCCACCGGCTGATGATCTGGGAGATGGCCGCTCCCGCCGCGACCGGCCCACCGGCCTGCGCGACGGCGGCACAGAGCGCGCCGGTGACCCGCCCGTCACCGGCTCCTGATCCGGAAAGCTCGCTTACCACGTCGATATTGTGGAGGCGGGAAACCCGGCCCGGCAAAGGATTTATTTTCCCGCCAGCTTTTTCACGATATTTCCCGCAAAAGGCGACGGACGGGAGTGCATCCGTAGTGTGGAGAAATGTAACATCAGTGCTTGTATAAGTGCTGATATGATGGAGTCATGACCGATCCCCGCGTGCAAGATCCCACCGAGGAGGGCCTCTGGCGGCCGCTGCGCCGGTTGCAGGCGTCCATGGACGCCGACATCGCCCGGATCTACTCCGGCAAACGCATCACGGGGCTCAAGCCGAGCTTCGTCATGGAGCTGCTCAGGCTGCACGCCCGAGGCCCGATGACCATCACCGAGCTGGCCGAGTCGGTCGGCCGGACCCATTCGGCGCTCAGCCAGAAGGTGGCCGCCATGCGTGACGCGGGCTGGGTCCGTACCGTCGAGGGCGAGGACGCGCGCAGCAAGAAGGTGATGCTCACCGACCAGTCACGGGCCGTCGTGGACCGGCTGGCGGCCGAGTGGCGGGCCACCGAGGCCGCCGTCGCCGAGATCGAGAGCGAGATCCCGTACCCGCTGTCGCGCGTCGTCACCGACATCGAGCAGGCCCTGGAGAGAAAGAGCTTCCACGACCGGATAGCGGAGAAGCTGGCACAAGATCCCGCATGGGACTGAACCACCCGCAGACCGGACAGCGGACAATAACCGCGAACAAGAAGGTCCGCATCGGGCAATAAGCGCCGACCCTCTTTCGAGAAAGGCGCCGGATGTATGACCCTTCCTCCTGCCCGTCGAGGCCGCTGGCGGCGGAGACGGACGACGCGTCGGTCATCGCCAAGTCACGCGATGAGCCCGAGTGGTTCGCGGTGATCTTCGACCGGTACTTCACCGCCATCCACCGCTACGCCGCCGCCCGCCTCGGGCCCGCGGCCGCCGACGACGTGGCCGCGGAGACGTTCCTGATCGGCTTCGACCAGCGCGCCCGCTACGACCTGACCCACGCGCGGGCCAAAGCCTGGTTGTACGGCATCGCCACCAACCTCATCGCCCGCCATCGCCGCGACGAGCTCCGCTACTACCGGGCGCTCGGCCGCTCGGCCGGCCGCGACGACGTCGAGGGTCACGCCGATCAGGTCACGGACCGGGTCTCCGCCGAACTGCTCCGCCCACGACTGGCCCGTGGCCTGAGCGGGCTGTCCCGGCGCGACCGCGACGCGCTGATGCTCGTGGCCTGCGCCGACCTCAGCTACGCGGAGGCGGCCTGCGCCCTGGGCGTACCGATCGGCACCGTCGGCTCCCGGGTGAACCGGGCCAGAGTCAAGCTCCGCAAGACGCTGGGTCACGTGGCGAAGGAGGCATGAACCATGGAGGAGACCATGGAAGAACTGCGAGAACTGCGCCGCCATCACGACGCGCAACCGGAGCCCGCGCCGGGGACCGTCGACGCGGCCCGCGCTCGCCTGAACACGCACATGCGCGGTGACCAGATGCGCAGCGGCCTCAACGCGCACATGCGCGGCGGCCGGAGCCGCCGGGTGCGCCGGGTCCGGCCGATGTGGGGGCTGAGCCTGGCCGGAGCGGCCGCCACCGCAGTCGTCGTGGCCGTGACTGTCGTTCCCGGCGCGGGCGTGGATCCGCGGCCCTCCCCGGCCCCACCGCCCACCACTGCCACGACCACCACCGAGCTGCGGCTGCGGCCGGTCGCCGACGCCCAGGACGTGGCGGACAACGCGGCGCTGCTGGCCGGCGCCGAAGCCGGATGGGCGATCTCACCCACGCAGTGGAGCTACGTGAAGAGCGTGCGCGCCCAGACACGGCCGGACGGCGGGGAACGGCTGCGCGGCCGTCCCAAGGAGACGATCATCCACGAGCAGTGGCGGCGCTTCGACGACAAGGCGTTCGCCACCGTCGAGCAGGGCAGGCTCAAGATTCACCAGGGGTCCGAGTTCGAAGTGACCTACGCCTACCTGCTCGCCCTGCCGGCCGAGGCCGATCAGCTGCTGGCCCGCGTCTACGCGACGGTCGACGAGGAGGACGCCAGGCACCGCGAGTCGCTCCGCGACCGCGTCCGGCAGCGGGCGGAGAGCAGGGGCAAGAGCCCGGAGGAGGCCGAGCGCATCGCCGCGGAGTCGACGCCTGAGGTCCAGCGCGAGGAGCGCGACAGGTGGGCGTTCCAGCTGATCGCGATTGGTATGAGGGACGCCGCGCTGCCGCCCGGACTCCGCGCCGCCATGTACGGCGCGCTCGCCGCGATCCCCGGCGTTCGGTACGAGGACACGGCCTCCGACCTGCTCAAGCGCCGCGGCGTCACCCTCTACCACGTCCTGGACGGCTACCTGCGCGACGAGATCTTCGTCGATCCGGAGACGTACGCGTACCTGGGCTACCGCACCGTCGTGGTCGCGAACCACAAGGAGCAGCCCCCGTTCGGCGACGTGTGGAAGAAGGGGGAGATCCGCGACTGGAACGCGCTGGTCGAGGCCGCCGTCGTGCGGAAGGCCGGGCAGCGGCCCGGCTGAGCGCGGCCGGGGCTCAGCGGGTGTGCCGCGAGCGGGTGCGCTTGGCCGGGGTGCTTCTCCGCCGCCTCGGGTGGCCTAGCATGCGGGCATGCAGACTGCTGCCGGTGTCGTGCTCGCGGGCGGGCGTTCCTCGCGGATGGGGCGGCCGAAGGCGTGGCTGGAATGGCATGGTTCGACGTTGCTCTACCGGGCCGCCGCGGTGGTCGGCAGGGCGGTCGACGGCCCGGTCGTCGTGGTGGCCGCGCCCGGGCAGGAGCTGCCGCCGCTGCCCTCGGGCGTGACGGTGGCTGAGGACCCCGTGGAGGGGCTGGGGCCCATGCAGGGGCTGGCCGTGGGGCTGGCGGCGGTGGCCGACCGGGCCGAGGTGGCGTTCGTGTGCTCCACCGACCTGCCCTTCCTCCATCCGGCCTTCGTCCGCCGGGTGCTGCGCGCGATGGACGGGGGAGCGGACGTCGTGCTGCCGGTCGCACGAGGGTTCCGGCAGCCGCTGGCCGCCGGCTACCGGACCGCTCTGGCCGGACTGGTCACGGAGCTGCTGGCGGCGGGCGACCTGCGGCCCGGCATGCTCTTCAAGCACTGCGAGGCGGTGCAGTTGGACGACGACGAGTTGCTGGCCGACGCCGGGCTCGCGCGGCACGACCCGGAGCTTGAGTCCGTGGTGAACGTCAACTCCCCCGAGGACTACGCGGCGGCCAGGGAACGTCCGCCGGCGGAGGTCACGGTCGAGTGTTTCGGCGCGCTGGCCAGGAACGGCAGTCACCGGCCGCGCGCCGTCCCGGCCGCCACGCTCGGGGCCGCCGCCGCGGCGGCCGGGCTGGCCCTGGACCGCCACGTGGTGGCCGCGCTCAACGGCGACCAGGTCACCCGGGACGCCGCCCTGCCGCTCGTGGCCGGCGACACCGTCTCCTTCCTGTCCGCCGACGCCGGCGGCTGAGGACGCATCCGGCCAGGGGGTGGCCGGGACGGTACGCGGCCGGTTACGCGCGAGGCGTACGCCGGGAGGGCGGGCCAGGGGATCGGCTCCTTCCGGCGCGTCGTAGAGTCGTGACATGGCACCTGGCGGATTCTTCGGCCAAGCGCTGCTCGTGGACGTCGCCGGCCGCGACGCGAGCGGTGCCCGTCTCACGCTGGACGAGCGGGTGCTCCGCTCCTACCTGGGCGGGGTGGGCCTGGGCACGTGGCTGCTGCATCGGCTGGCGCCCGCCGGGGTCGATCCGCTGGCGCCCGAGGCGCCGCTGGCGTTCGTCTTCTCCTCGCTGGTCGGCACGCCGCTGACGACCAGCGCGAAGTTCGCGGTCGTGGCCAAGTCGCCGCTCACAGGGCTGCTGACCGACGCCCTGGCCTCCAGCCGGTTCGCCATCGCCGGCAAGCTGACCGGGCATGACGCGATCGTGATCCGCGGCCGGGCCGACGAGCTGTCGGTGCTGCTGATCGACGGCGGCGACGTACGACTTGAGCCGGCGCCCGAGCTGGCCGGGCTGACCGCGGCGCAGGCCGAGACCGCGGCGAAAGAGCGCTTCGGCCGCACCTGGCGCAGCGCGGCCATCGGCCCGGCGGGCGAGCGGCAGGTGCGCTACGCCACCATCAGCCATGACGGCCGCCACGCCGGCCGGGGCGGTCTCGGCGCGGTGATGGGCGCGAAGAACATCAAGGCGGTGCTGGTCAGATCGGCGGCCAAGGTGTCGGTGGCCGACCCGGCGGGTGTCCTGGCCGCCGCCCGCGACCTGCGCGAGCGCAGCTTCGGCCCGGCCACCGCGAAATACCGCGAGCTGGGCACGCTGGCCAACCTGCTCGCCTTCAACGCGGTCAGCACCCTGCCCACCCGCAACTTCACCGCGGCCACGTTCGAGGGCGCGCCCCGCCTGGCCGCCGAGGAGCTGCACGAGCTGCGCGGGGTGGCCCGCAACAGCTGCGCCTCGTGCTCCATCGGCTGCGAGCACATCTACTCCCGCAAGGGCGGTGGCCAGCAGCGGATGGAATACGAGAACGTCTTCGCGCTCGGCCCGCTGTGCGGCGTGTCCGACCCCGACGAGGTGTTCGCCGCCAGCGCCCGCTGCGACGAGCTGGGCATCGACACGATCTCGGCGGGCGGCACGATCGCGTGGGCGATGGAGTGCGTCGAGCGCGGCCTGCTCGACGAGCCGTGGCTGCGCTTCGGCGACGGCGCCGCCCTGCTGCGCGCGCTCGACGCGATCGGCGAGCGGTCGCCGGGCCTGGGCGAGCTGCTGGCGCAGGGCTCACGCCGCGCCGCCGCCGTGGTGGGCGGGTCGTCGATCGACTTCGCGCCGCAGGTCAAGGGGCTGGAGCTGCCCGGATACGAGCCGCGCAGCCTCCAGGCGATGGCGCTCGGCCTCGCGGTCAACGCCAGGGGTGCCGACCACAACCGTTCGGGAGCCTACGAGGCCGACCTGTCGGGCGAGCTCGACCGGTTGGCCGGCGGCGCGCCCCACGTCGCTGCCGCGGTCGGCACCGAGGATCGTGCCGCCGTCATGGACTCGATGATCCTGTGCAAGTTCCTGCGCGGCGTCTTCGACGACCCCTTCACCGAGTGGGCCGGGCTGCTCGCGCTGGTCACCGGCTGGCCGGTCGACGCCGCCGAGCTACGCGCGACCGCCCGGCGGATCGTCCGTGCCAAGCGGGCGTTCAACCAGCGTGAGGGCGCCACCGCCGCCGACGACACGCTGCCGGCGCGGATGCTGGAGACGCCGCTGGAGCTCGGCTCCGGACGCCGGGCGGCGCTCGGCGAAGACCGCCTGCGCTCGATGGTCGCCGGTTACTACGCCGCCCGCGGCCTCGACGAGGAGGGGCGCGTCGCCCCCGCCGACCTCGCGGATCTCCTGCTGGACGGGTAGATGAGCTGCCGTGTCGTGGAACGGACCAGAAGAGGGTAGAAGATCGGCCACCCGAAGGGGTACATTGCCTGACATAGTGTATGCCGTATTCAGTATGCCGAATTGCGGTGCTCTCATGATGAGGTTGAGATGACGACGATCGAGGAGCCGGCGACCGCCGTACGGACCGTGACCGTCGAGATCGACGGCCGCGAGGTGAGCGTGCCCGAGGGCACCACCATCTACGACGCCGCGAAGTCGGTGGACATCGACATCCCGGTGCTGTGCCACAACGAGCGTTACGACCCCGTCGGGGTGTGCCGCATGTGCGTGGTCGACACGGGCGGGCGGGCCTTCGCCGCCGCCTGCGTGCGCCCGTGCGAGGACGGCATGGAGGTCAAGACCAGCACCCCCGAGCTGGAGCGCAACCGCGCCACGCTGACCGAGCTGCTGCTGTCCGACCAGCCACGCCGCGAGGAAGACCCGAAGCAGACGACCACCGGCGACAACCTGCTGCTCGACCTGGCCGACCGGTTCGACGTGGCCAAGGAGACGGCCGGCCTGCCCTGCGGCTCAGGCCGGGGTCTCGACACCTCCAACCCGGTCATCGCGGTCGACCACGACGCGTGCATCCTCTGCGACCGGTGCGTCCGCGCGTGCGACGACATCCAGGGCAACGACGTCATCGGCCGCTCGGGCAAGGGCTACTCGACCACGATCTCGTTCGACCTCGACGACCCCATGGGCGCCAGCTCGTGCGTGACCTGCGGCGAGTGCGTGCAGGCGTGCCCCACCGGCGCCCTGACGAACAAGGCGATCAACGACGTCCCCATCAGGCCGCGCGAGGAGCTCGACGCGGTCGACACCGTCTGCCCGTACTGCGGCGTCGGCTGCGCCCTGACCTACTACGTCGACCGCGAGCGCGGCGCCATCGCCTTCGCCGAGGGCCGCGACCAGCCGGGCTCGAAGAGCCGGCTGTGCGTCAAGGGCCGCTACGGCTGGGACTACGCGGCCTCGCCGCAGCGGCTGACCGTGCCGCTGATCAGGGTGGACTCCTCCTACCCCAAGGGCCCGCTGTCGGCGGACGTGCGCGGCGACGCCCACAACGACCGGGGGCGGGCCGGCGGCGGAGGCGGCCGCAGCGGCGGCGGACGCGGCTCCGGGCTGAGCAAGAACCGCAAGGACGGCCGGCGCAAGCCCGGCGGCCTGGTCGACTACGACGAGGTGCTGCCGCACTTCCGCGAGGCCACCTGGGAGGAGGCGCTCGACCTCGTCGCCCGGCGGCTCAAGGAGATCCACGCCGAGCAGGGCGCGGGCGCCATCGCCGGGTTCGGCTCGGCGAAGTGCTCCAACGAGGAGGCGTACCTCTTCCAGAAGCTGATCAGGGCCGGGTTCGGCACCAACAACGTCGACCACTGCACCCGGCTGTGCCACGCCTCGTCGGTGGCCGCGCTGTTCGAAGGGGTCGGCTCCGGCGCGGTCTCGACCACGTACGGCGACGTCGCCAACGCCGAGGTCGTGATCATCACCGGGTCCAACCCGACGGCGAACCACCCCGTCGCCAGCTCCTTCTTCAAGCAGGCCCGCCGGCGCGGCACGAAGATCATCTACGTCGATCCGCGGGCCAGCACGGTGTCCGAGCACGCCGACTACCACTGCCAGGTCAAGCCCGGCACCGACGTGGCGTTCTACAACGCGATCATGCACGAGGTGATCAGGCTCGGCCTGATCGACATGGACTTCATCAGGGCCCGCGTCTCCGGCTTCGAGGACCTGGTGCGCACGGTCGACGAATACCCGCCCGAGCGCGCCGCGCAGATCACCGGCGTGGACGCCGACCTGATCCGCGAGGTCGCGCGGGTCTGGGGCGAGGCCAAGGCCGGCGTCATCTACTGGGGCATGGGCATCTCCCAGCACACCACCGGCACCGACAACGCCCGCTGCCTGATCGCGCTCTGCTCGATCACCGGCAACGTGGGCCGCCCGGGCACCGGGCTGCACCCGCTGCGCGGGCAGAACAACGTCCAGGGCGCCTCCGACGCGGGGCTGATCCCCATGTTCTACCCCGACTACCAGGGGGTGGACCGGGAGGGCACCCGGCGCAGGTTCGAGGAGGCGTGGGGCACCCAGCTCGACCCCGAACGCGGGCTGACCGTGACCGAGATCATCGGCTCGGTGCTGAAGCCGGGCGGGGTGCGCGGCATGTACATGCTGGGGGAGAACCCGTTCCTGTCCGACCCCAACATCAACAAGGTCCGCAAGGCGCTGTCGCAGCTGGACTTCCTGGTGGTCCAGGACATCTTCCTGACCGAGACCGCCGAGTTCGCCGACGTCATCCTGCCCGCGTCGTCCTACCTGGAGAAGGACGGCAGCTACACCAACACCGACCGGCGCGTGCAGCTCGGCCGCAAGGTGATGGACCCGCCGGGGCAGGCCAGGGTCGACTGGGAGATCATCCAGGACATCGCCCGCCGGATCGGGCTCGACTGGTCCTACACCTCCGCGAGCGAGGTGTTCGACGAGATGGTGGCGCTCATGCCGTCATACGCGAACCTGCGCCACGACAACCTGGGCCTGAGCGGCAAGCTCTACCCCAACGCCGACCCCGACCACTCCGACGGCACCGTGGTGCTGTTCGACGAGCGGTTCAACACCGACGACGGCCTCGCCCACCTCGTCCCGGCGCAGTGGCTGCCGGCCAAGGAGCTGCCCGACGGGGAGTTCCCGCTGGTGCTCAACACCGGCCGGCTGCTCGAACACTGGCACACCGGGTCGATGACGCGGCGGTCGTACGCGCTCGACGCGATCTCGCCGATCGCCGAGGTCTACATGCATCCCAAGGACGCCGCCGACCGCGGCCTGTCACACGGGCAGATGGCCCGCGTGCGCTCCCGGCGCGGCTCCATCGAACTGCAGGTCCGCGTCTCCCACCGCGAGCAGCTCGGCAACTGCTTCATCCCGTTCCACTTCCGTGAGGCGGCGGCGAACCTGCTGACCATCGACGAGATCGACCCCTACGGCAAGATCCCCGAGTTCAAGTTCTGCGCGATCCAGGTCGAGGCGCTGGGCGATCGGGAAGCCGAACCGCTCAGCACCGGACCCCTGAACGACATGGGAAGTGTCTGAATGACCCTGAGTTTCGAGATGGGACGTCCGCGGGTCCCCGGCGTCGAGGCGCGAGCCGGCAAGTTTCCCGGCCCTTCGCTGATCCCGGCGCTCAACGCCATCCAGGCGCGGCTGGGCTGGCTGCCGCGCGAGGAGCTGGAGGAGCTGTCGCGCACCATGCGCCGGCCGCTCTACGAGATCCAGGGGCTCATCTCCTTCTACCCGCACTTCCGTACGACCCCGCCGGTCAAGGTGCAGGTCAGCGTCTGCCACGACCTGTCGTGCTGGCTGCGTTCTGCCGACGACCGGATCGCCGCGATCCGCGCCCGCTACGGCGACGACACCGAGGTCGAGCTCAACGAGGTCTCCTGCCTGGGCCGCTGCGACAGCGCCCCGGCCGTGGCCGTCAACGAGCATCCGGCGCCGGCCACCGAGGTCGACGCGCTGGTGGCCGCCGCCCGCGAGACCGAGCTCGCCCAGGCCGGCGTGACGGGGCGCGCCGAACCCTGGCCGAACGACCCGTACCCGGCCGGCTCCGGCGTCGCGTCCCGATACGCGAGCCTGCGCGCGCTGCTGGCCGGTGAGATGAGCGCCGAGAGCGTGGTCGCCACGCTGGAGGCGTCGGGGCTGCGCGGCATGGGCGGCGCCGGGTTCCCCACGGGCCGCAAGTGGGGCCTGGTCGCCGCCACCGACCCGGGCGGCGTCAAATACGCCATCTGCAACGCCGACGAGTCCGAGCCGGGCACGTTCAAGGACCGCCAGATCCTCACCGACCAGCCGCACCTGGTGATCGAGGGGCTGGTGCTCGGCATGGCCGTGACCGGCGCCGAGCAGGGCTGGATCTTCATCAGGCACGAGTACGGTCCCGAGGAGCGCGTGCTGCGCGCGGAGCTCGCGGCACTGCGCGAGGCGGGCGTGATCGGCCCGGACGCCTGCGGCAGCGGCCGCAGGCTGGAGGCCGACATCTTCGTCTCGCCCGGCGGCTACATCCTCGGCGAGGAGACCGCGCTGCTGGAGTGCATGGAGGGCCACCGCGGCGAGCCGCGCAACAAGCCGCCCTTCCCGGGCAACTACGGCCTGCACGGCCGGCCCACGCTGATCAACTCGGTGGAGACCTTCGCCGACGTGCCGGTGATCCTGCAGCGCGGCGCCGAATGGTGGGCCGAGCAGGGCGAGGGCGAAAGCGTCGGCTGGAAGTTCTTCGCCGTCTCCGGGCACGTCGAGAACCCCGGCGTCTACTGCGTGCCGATGGGCACCACCGTGCGCGCCCTGATCGACCTGGCCGGTGGCGTGCTCGGTGGCGCGCGGGTCGGGGCCGTGCAGCCGGGCGGCGCGTCCTCCAACTTCATCGGCCCCGACCGGCTCGACCTGGCGCTCGACTTCGGCACGCTCGCCGAGGCCGGCACCATGCTCGGCTCCGGCGCCCTGGTGGTGCTGGCCGAGGGCACCGACCTGCTGGCCGCCTCGACCAACGTGCTGCGCTTCTTCCGCAACGAGTCGTGCGGAAAGTGCGTGCCCTGCCGGGTCGGCTCCACCAAGGCGCACGAGCTGCTGCGGGAGACACTGGACTCCGGGTCCGGCGCCCTCGACGACGCGCGCAGGGGCCGGATCCTGCAACTGGAGGAGACGATGCGCAAGACGTCCATCTGCGGGCTCGGGCAGGTGGCGCTCGGCCCGGTGGTGTCCGTGCTGGGGCTGGACAAGGGCGGCGCGGCGGCCCGGCCGCAGCCCCGCCCCGGCGGCTCGAAGGAGCAGCCGGACCGTTGAGCGGCAGGGAGTTCTTCACCGCCAGGACCCTCGCCGAGGTCCGCGAGGGGTTCCGGCCCGCCCGCCGTACGCCGGCCGAGCTCGTCCCGCTGGCGCGGGCGCTGCGCCGGGTGCCCGTCGCCGGCATCACCGCGCCCGCCGACCTGCCCGGCTTCGCCCGTTCCACCGTGGACGGCTTCGCCGTCAGGGCGGCCGACACCTACGGCGCCTCCGACGGGCTCCCGTCCTACCTCGACCTGCTCGGCGCCGTACGGATGGGTGCTGAGCCCGACGTGGCGGTACGGCCCGGCGGCTGCGTCGCGATGCCGACCGGGGGAGTGATCCCGGCCGGCGCCGACGCCGTGGTGATGGTCGAGTACACCGCCGAGACGATGCCCGGCACGATCGAGGTGACCAGGCCCGTCGCGCCGGGCGCCGGCATCGTCCGCGCCGACGAGGACGTCGCGCGCGGCGGCGTCCTGGCCCCCGCCGGCCGGCCGCTGCGCGCCCCCGACCTCGGCTTCCTCGCCGCCGCCGGGGTGAACGAGATCTCCGCGCACCGCCGCCCCCGGGTGGCGATCGTGTCCACCGGCGACGAGGTGGTGCCGCCCGGCACCGCCCGGCTCACCGCCGGGCAGGTGCGCGCGGCCTCCGCCTCCGCGCTGGCCGGGCTGGTCGCCGACGCGGGCGGCGAGCCGTGGATCGCCGGCATCGTCCCCGACGAGCCCGGCGCGCTCAAGGGCCGGGTGGCCGACGTGCTGCCCGAGTCCGACCTGGTCGTCGTCTCGGCCGGCTCGTCGGTCGGGGCCCGCGACGAGACCGCGGGCGCGGTAGCCGCGATCGGCGAGGTCTGGTGCCACGGCATCGCCATCAAACCCGGCAAACCCACACTGCTGGCCGAGTGCTCCGGCGTGCCGCTCATCGGGCTGCCGGGCAACCCGCTGTCCGCCCTGGTGGTGTTCGGGCAGGTCGGCGTGCCGCTGGTGTGGCGCATCGCCGGCTGCGAGAACCCGCCGCCGCAGCCGGGCACCCGCGCCCGGCTCTCCCGCGACCTGGCCTCGGCGGCCGGCCGCCTCGACGTGGTCCAGGTCGCCGTACGCGACGGCGTGGCCGAGCCGATCTTCGGCCCGTCGGCGCTGCTGTCGGTGCTGGCCCGCGCCGACGGTTACGTGATCGTGCCGGAACCGGCCACCGGGCTGGACGCGGGCACCGAGGTAGAGGTCACCCTGTACAGATGAGCGCTGAAAGTCCCTTCGTCTCCGACGTGCCCGCGGCTCAGGCGCTCGCCGTCTGGCGCGAGGTCCGCGCCGCGGCCGGCTGCCCCGCCCGGGTCGGCCCGGTCCGCATGCCGGTCGGGTCCGCCGTCGGCCGCGTCACCGCCGAGCCCGTGTGGGCGCTGCGGTCCTCGCCCGCCTTCGACGCCGCGGCCATGGACGGCATCGCCGTACGTGCCGCCGACACCGTCGGCGCGGCCGACACCACCCCGGTGCTGCTGGCCGACGGCGAGTTCGCCGTGGTCGACACCGGTGACCCCCTGCCCGAGGGGTACGACGCCGTGGTCATGCGCGAGCACGTCCACCGTACCCAGGACGGGGAGGCCGAGCTGCGGGCGGCCGTACCTCCCTACCAGCACGTCCGCTCCATCGGCGAGGACATCAGCGCCGGCGAGCTGCTGCTGCCCGAAGGGCACCGGCTGCGCCCCGTCGACGTCGCCGCCTGCGCCGCGGCCGGGGTCGTCGAGGTCGGCGTCCGCCGCGCGCCGCGCGTGGTGATCGTGCCGACCGGCGACGAGATCCGCCCCGTCGGCGCCGAACTCGCGCCCGGCGACATCCTCGACACCAACTCGATGATGCTGGCCGCGCAGGCCAGGGAGGCGGGCTGCCCGGCGCGCGTCACGGACATCGTTCCCGACGACCCCGCGGCCATCACCGCGGTGCTCATGGAGGCGGTTCAGGACGCCGACCTGGTCCTGCTCATCGCCGGCTCCAGCGCCGGACGCGACGACTACACCGCCCGCGTGGTCGCCGGGGCCGGCGTCGTCGCCGTCCACGGGGTCGCCGTGCGTCCCGGCCATCCCGTCGTGCTCGGCGCCGTCGAGCGGACGCCGGTGATCGGCGTGCCCGGCTACCCGGTGTCGGCGGCGCTCACGTTCGACATCTTCGCCGCACCCGCGCTCGCCGAGCTGGAGGGCGCCGCGCCGCGCGAACGCCCCGCCGCCACGGCGCACCTGGCCAGGAAGCTGCCGTCGGCCATCGGCATGGACGACTGGGTACGCGTGCGCCTCGGCCGGGTCCGCGACCGGCTCGTCGCCACCCCGCTGCCCCGGGGCGCCGGCGTGCTCACCTCCCTCGTCCGCGCCGACGGCCTGCTCGTCGTGCCCTCAGGGGTGGAGGGCCACCACGCCGGGGAGCAGGTCCGGGTCGAGCTGCTGCGCGGGCTGTCCGAGATCGGCCGGACCATCGTCGCCATCGGCTCGCACGACATGGTGCTCGACCTCGCCGCCTCCGCCCTGCGCGCCGCCGACCCGCTCATCACCCTGGCGTCGTCGAACGTCGGCTCCCTCGGCGGCCTGGTGGCCCTGCGCGACGGCCTCTGCCACGTGGCCGGCTCGCACCTGCTCGACCCGGCCACCGGCCTTTACACGCTCCCGTACGTGGACCGCCTGCTCGGGGCGGACGCCGGCGTCGCCGTGATCCGGCTGGTCCACCGCGAGCAGGGCCTCATCGTCGCCCCCGGCAACCCGCTCGGCCTGACCGGCATCGACGACCTCGCCAAACCCGACCTGCGCTACGTCAACCGCCAGCGCGGCGCCGGCACCCGGGCCCTGCTCGACCACGAGCTGGCCGGCCTCGGCATCGACCCGCGCGAGGTGTCCGGCTACTCCCGCGAGGAACACACCCACCTGGCCGTCGCCGCGGCCGTGGCGGCGGGTCGCGCGGACACCGGCCTGGGCATCCTCGCCGCCGCACGGGCCTTCGGGCTGGACTTCGTGCCGGTGGCGCGGGAGCCGTACGACCTGGTGCTGCGTACCGGGACGCTGGAGGAGGAACTGCTGGCGCCGTTGTGGGAGCTGCTGGAACGGCCGGAGTTCCGGGCGGAGGTGGAGGCGCTGGGCGGCTACTCGTGCGCCGAAACCGGCCGCCGCATCCGCTGACCCCGGCCCCGACCCACAGCAGGCCGCGCTGCTCCCGCACCCCCTGCCAGACCAGCCACGCACCCCCGATCTCAGCGAGCGCCGCCAGCGCGGACAACATCAGTGAGCGAACGATCGTCATGATCGGCGGTACTCCAGTGGCAGTCGGCGATCAGGGACCGGAGCCGTGCATCAGGCGACGGCCCTCTTCAGCTCCAGGGCGTTCCCACCACGAGTGGGCGACGGGGCCACCGGGCCGGTCAGTCCCTCGATCACCACGCTCGCAAACGCTGACGCGGTGCCACACGTCGCGGTGCCTTCCGTCGCTCTGCGCCGGCCCAAGCCGCCTACGTACGCCGACGGGGGCCTCGATGAGACGCATGTCGCGTTCGACCGCTGCGCTCTCCCGCTGGACATCGGGATCATCCAGGTCGATACCGAGCAGTGCGGTGACGTCGTGGTCCATGCCTACCTCCAATTAGCGGCTTCACCTCATGTACGGCGCTGCCTGTCCGGCGGCACACCGGAGGCCGCTGCTACCTGGCGTCGGTGCCGGCCCTGGTGACACGCATTGCCCGGCGGGTCGCGGCGTCGCCGTCGCCTTTCGGCAGCCGACACCTTCGTTCACCGGCGTCACGAATCAGCCACCGTCAGCGCTTCCGCCTGAGTGCTGAGCCAGCGGGAGCCGGTGTGGGTGGGTCAGGTCGGTGGTGAAGCGAAGGCCCTTGGTGGACAGGTGGTGTTGCAAGGCTTCCGGGCTCTGGTGGGCCTGGTCGGGGAGGAGGTAGTACTCCTCCAGGAGGGCGCGGGCGGTGCCGTCGTCGCTGACCGCGCAGTCCCAGAGCACCTCGCCGCCCTCGACGGTGACGTCGAAGGCGAAGAAGGCGCAGCAGGCCTTCTCCCGGGCGGCCAGGTCGCGGACCCAGGCCGCCACGCCCGGTTCGGCGCGGAGGCGGAAGCGGATGCCCTCCTCGGTGCGCTCGCGGGCGGTGAGGTGGCGGGTGAACAGGTGGCGGTACTCGTCCAGGCGCTGCTGGGGTGTGTCGGGGGCGGTGGTCATGTCGCAGATGATCGGGGTGGAAGCAGGGGGAATGTCCATGATGGGCTCCTTCCGGTGTTCTTGTGGTGCCGTCACTCCGAACCGTAGAGTCTGGAGCCAGGTCCAGAGTCAAGGGGTTGCGCCGTGAAGATCGGGCAGGTCGCGCGCGAGGCCGGGGTCAGTGTGGACGCGGTCCGTTTCTATGAGCGGCGCGGGATCCTGCCTGTTGCCCGGCGCAGGCCCTCGGGATACCGCGTTTTCGACGCGGCGGCGGTCGAACGCATCCGGATGGCCAAGAGTCTGCAAGAGCTCGGGTTCACTCTGGACGAGATCGTCGACGCCTTGGCCGCCCATGACCGGGGTGGCGCCACTTGCGACAGTGAGCGCTGGCGGCTGGAAGCGGTGGTGGATCGGATCGATGCCAAGATCGCCGAGTTGGGCAGGGCCAGGCGCGCCGCGGTGGAGACTCTGGGTGATTGCCGGGCAGGCTGTTGCCGGCTGGCTCATCCGCACGCCGGCTGAAGGAGCCGCCGGCTCGCCTACCAGCACGCCGGCTGACGTAGGTGCGGGCTCGCGTATCGGGCGCGCCGCCTGAAATACTCGTGCGCCGATCAAACAGCCGAAAACGCCGAAGCCGCGGATGTTCGCCGGCTGAAGCGCTCGTGCCGGGCCGCGGGAAGGAGACAGGGAATGCGGGGGCCGCTGGTCGTCAAGCGGGCACTCGGTGAGCCGTCGCTCCTCCTGGCCGCGACGGTCTCGATCCTGCTGGCCACGACCACGCTGGTCGCGCTGACCATGTACGCCTCCTCCATCGCCGGCGCGGGCGTGCGCCGGGCGCTGGAGACGGCCTCGTACCGGCAGACGACCACCACGATCAGCGCCCAGGTCGATGCCAGAACCTTCCCGACGTACGACCGGCTGGTGCGCGGCGAGCTCGCGGCGGCGTACGGGGTGGCGCCGGCGGTCACCACCAGCCTGCGTTCCGACTCCTATGTCATGCCGGGGCAGGACGGCGAGGAACTGCCCGAGTTGCTGCGGTTCGGTAGCCATGACGGGCTCGATCGGCACTCCCGCCTGGTCGCGGGCCGGTGGCCGCGGGCCGGAGGGGAGAGTGTCGAGGCGGTGGTCTCGGAGGCGGCGGTCGTGGCCACCCGGGTTCGGGCCGGCGCCGGGGTCGCCCCCGAGGCGCGGGCTGGCGGGGGGGCGGGGCAGGTCCGCGTGGTCGGCGTCTTCCGGCTCGACGATCCCGCCGACGAGCGCTGGGCCGGTGAGGAGCTGCTGCGCCGGGGCGTGGAGCGCGGCGAATACACCACGTACGGGCCGCTGATGGTGGCGGGGGAGACGTTCGTCGGGCGGTTCGCCACCGGCGTCAGGGCCGTCTGGGCGGCCGAGCCGGCGCTCGGCGCGCTGACGCCCGAGCGGCTGCGCCCGCTGGCCGAGGCCGTCGGCCGCGTCGGTGAGCGGCTGACGAAGGCCGGCTGCGTGAGCTGCGTGACCGCCGGCGAGCTGCCCGAACTGCTCATCCAGCTCGGCACCGCCTCGCTGGTGGCCCGCTCGACCATGCTGATCCCGGTGCTG
>NZ_BAAAMU010000162.1:0-22248 GCF_039529435.1 Nonomuraea maheshkhaliensis | reverse complement strand
GATCTCTCCGGGCCGGGTGGCGCGGATATGAGTCAGCCGCTCGTAATCTGTCGGCCCCGCTGCGGTCACGGACAGCGTCGTGTCGCTCAAGATCCGGCCCCGTTCAGCAGATCCTCCACCTCGGCGGTCGTCGGCATGGCGTCGGCGCAGGCCAGGCGGGCCGCGACGAAGGCGCCGGCCGCGTTGGCGAAGCGCAGGGTGCGCTCCAGCGGCCAGCCGCGCAGCAGCCCGAGGCAGATGGCTCCGCCGAACGCGTCTCCCGCGCCGATCCCGTTGACCACCTTCACCTCCATGGGCTCCACCAGTGCGCTCTCCTCAGAGGTACGCGCGAAAACCCCTTCGGGGCCCATTTTCACGATCGCGACGCGTACGCCGGCGTCCAGCAGCGCCTGCGCGGCCGCCTCAGGATCGCGGACGCCGACCGCGACCTCGACCTCCTCCAGGTTGCCCACCGCCACGTTGACCCGCGGCAGCACCCGGCGTGCCGCCTCGTGGGCGGCCTCGCGCGACTCCCACAGCGTGGCCCGGTAGTCGAGGTCGAACACCGTCCATCCGGAGGTGCGCGCCGACAGCGCGGCGGCGTGGGCGGCGGCGCTCGGCTCCTGGCTCAGCCCGGTCAGGGAGAACCAGAACAGCTCGGTCGCGCGGATCGCGTCGAGGTCGAGCATGTCAGGGGAGATCTGCAGGTCGGGCGGATGCTCACCGCGATAGAAGTAGATGGGGAAGTGATCGGGCGGGAAGATCTCGCAGAACGTCACGGGCGTCGGACGGCCTTCGACGGTGTGCACGAAGGCGTCGTCCACGCCGAAGCCGCGGATGGCTCGGCGCACGTAGTCTCCGAACGGATCCGCTCCGACTCCGGTGATCACCGCCGGTCTGAGCCCGTGGCGGGCCGCGGCGACGGCGACGTTCGTGGGGCTGCCGCCGAGGAACTTCCCGAAGGTCTCGACGTCGGCGAGGCCGACGCCGGTCTGGAGCGGATAGACGTCGACGCCGCTGCGCCCGAACGTGATCAAGTCGTACAACGCACCTCCAGAGGGGCCGAGCTGTGGGGGGCCACTATGGCATATTGTCATGACATTCGGATGTCCGCTATGTTGCCTGATGTCCCCAACCTGGGGGCTTAATGGGTAGGTCTTTACGTCATATGTATGTCATGACATATTTGACCTTCTGGCTTCCTCCCCAAAAGCACACGTCGGAGGGTTTGCATGGCTCTGCGGAAACGGTCGGTAGGTGTGGTCGCGGTCATCGCCGCAGCCGGTCTGGGGCTCGCCGCCTGCGGCCAGTCGTCGTCTGGGGGAGGCGGTGACACGATCGAGCTTTCGATCGCCCAGAACGCCATCCAGGGCGGCAAGAACGAGGCGGCGGCGAAGTTCATCGCCGACTGGGTCATCCCCAAGTTCCAGGATGCCCAGAAGGCCAAGGGCAAGGACGTCACGGTCAAGTTCGTTCCCAGCGGCGTCGACGACGAGCAGTACAAGACCAAGCTCTCCCTGGACCTCAAGTCCGGCAAGGGCGCGGACGTGATCGACATCGACAGCATCTGGGCCGGCGAGTTCGCCGAGGCCGGCTACATCAAGCCGCTGTCGGAGGTGGCCGGGGCCGAGGCAGACAGCTGGGACGGCTGGTCGCAGATCCCCGAGGCGGTACAGGGGATGGCCCAGTTCAACGGCAAGCGGTACGCCCTGCCCGTCGGCACCGACGGCCGCGTCCTCTACTTCAACAAGACCCTGTTCGCCAAGGCGGGGCTGCCCGCCGACTGGCAGCCGAAGAGCTGGCAGGAGGTCCTCGACGCCGGCACGAAGCTCAAGTCGTCCGGCGTGCCCGTGCCGATCCAGATCAACGCCGGCACCGCGATGGGCGAGGCCACCTCCATGCAGGGCGTGCTGCCGCTGCTCGCCGGCGCGGGCGGACAGGTGCAGCAGGACGGCAAGTGGAGCGGCGCCTCCCAGCCGCTCAAGGACGCGCTCGGCCTCTACCAGAAGATCTACGGCGGCGGCCTCGGCGACCCCAAGCTCCAGCAGGAGGCCAAGGGCCGCGACAAGTCGTTCCAGCAGTTCGCCGACGGCAAGATCGGCATCCTGATGGAGGGCGACTACTTCTGGCGCGGCGTGGTCAACCCCAAGACGGGCGTGGCCAAGATGGCCGACCGCGACCAGGTCGTCGGCTACGCCATGATCCCGGCCATGGAGCCCGGCAAGGGCATCCGCGGCCAGGACTTCGTCAGCATGTCCGGTGGCGCGCTGCGTACGGTCAACCCCAACACCAAGCACCCGAAGGAGGCCTTCGAGCTGCTGACCTTCATGCTCTCGCCGGAGGCGCTGAAGGAGGAGACCAAGGACGGCAACGTGCGCATCACGCCGCGCGCCGACGTCAACAAGGAGATCCTCGCCGGTGAGCCGCTGCTGAGCTTCGTCTCGGAGAAGGTGCTGCCGGTGACGGCCTACCGGCCGCCGGTCGCCGCCTACCCGCAGGTGTCGGTGGCGCTGCAGGAGGCGACCGCCGCGGTCGTCGGCGGAACCGCCCCCGACCAGGCGGCGGCCGACTACCAGAAGAAGCTCGAAGGAATCGTCGGTGGCGCAGGCAACATCGCCTCCTGAGACGCGGACGGAGGACGAGGCCCAGGCCCCCCGCTACAGCTCTGACGCGGCGGGCCTGGGCAAGGCGCGGGCCGGGATCTTCGCGGCGCCGGCCCTGCTGCTCATCGCGGTCTTCCTCGTCTTCCCCGCTCTCTGGGTGCTCTATCTCGGACTGACCAACTACCGCCTGACCGGCACCGCGGCCGCCGAGCCGCAGTTCGTCGGCCTGGACAACCTGCTCGACGCGGTCTCCAACCCCACGTTCTGGAGCTCTACCTGGCTGACCGTGCAGTTCGTGCTCGGCTCGGCCGTCATCGGGCAGGTCGGGCTCGGCTTCGCCATCGCCTGGCTGCTGCGCGACCGGCGCGGCCCGCTCAAGCGCGTGGTGGAGGGCCTGGTCATCCTGGCCTGGATCCTGCCCAGCGCGATCGTGTCGTTCCTGTGGGTGGCGCTGCTCGACCGCGACGGCGGCACGCTCAACGCGCTGCTCGGGCTGCCCGGCTTCGCCTGGCTGCTCGACCATCCGATGCTGTCGATCATCGTGTTCAACACGTGGCGCGGCACGGCCTTCTCGATGATGTTGTACGGCGCCGCCCTCGGCAACGTGCCCCCCTCCCACCTGGAGAGCGCCCGCCTGGCCGGCGCGTCCGGCTGGCAGCAGCTCAGGGACGTGGTCTTCCCGCACATCAGAGGCCACATCCTGACGAACCTGCTGCTGATCAGCCTGTGGACGTTCAACGACTTCACCCCGTTCCTGCTCACCGCGGGCGGCCCTGACGGCAAGTCCGAAGTGCTGGCCGTGCACGTGTACAAGGTGGCGCTGCAGAGCGGTGAACTCGGCTACGGCGCCGCCGTCTCCACGATCATCCTGCTGATCAACCTGGTCGTGGCGGTGTTCTACCTGCGGCTGCTGCGGAGCAAGAAATGACGCGTTTCGTCCTGGGCCGGATCGGGTTCTACACGCTGATCGCGGTGCTGCTGGCCTTCTTCACCGTGCCGCTGCTGTGGCTGGTGACGGCGCCGTTCACCTCCGACCCCACGTACGAGGTGCGGGTGCCGGACTTCACCTGGGACAACTTCACCGCGGTGCTGGAGCACCCGTACGCGCTGCCGTCGCTGTGGAACTCGGTCGTGCTTTCGGCCGGCACCGCCGTGCTCGTCGTGATCTTCGCGGCGCTGGCCGCGTACGCGCTCAGCCGGGTGCGGCTGCCGGGCCGCGACGCGCTGCTGTACGCGTTGCTGCTGCTGTCGTCGATCATCACCGGGACGGCGGCCATGGTGCCGCTGTTCCAGCTCGCGGTGGAGCTGAACCTGATCGACTCCCAGTTCGGGCTGATCCTCATCCTCACCGGCGGGCTGCTGCCGGCGGCGATCTTCATGCTCAAGGACTTCATGGACTCCACACCGAAGTCGTACGAGGAGTCGGCCCGGGTGTTCGGGGCCTCGCCGCTGCAGATCGTGCGGGACGTGGTGGTGCCGCTGGTGCGGCCCGGCCTCGCGACCATCGCCGTCTGGGCCGTGGCCAACGTGTGGGGCAACTTCCTGATGCCGTACCTGCTGCTGAGCGACGTGGAAAAGCAGCCGGCCGCGGTGATCACGTACACGCTCTACACCGAGGGCGGGCAGGCCAACCTCAGCATGCTGTCCACCTTCGGGCTGCTCTACTCGATCCCGGTGGTGCTCATGTACCTGTTCGTCAGCAAGAAGTACGGCTTCCGCTTCCACGGAGGGATCAAGCGTTAATGGCCGCCATCGAACTACGCGGGCTGACCAAGGTCTACCCCGGCGGGGTCAGAGCGCTCGACGCGCTCGACCTGGTCATCCCCGACGGCGAGTTCTTCGCCCTGCTCGGCCCCTCCGGCTGCGGCAAGACCACGCTGCTGCGCACGATCGCCGGCCTGGAGACCGCCACCGGCGGCGCCGTGGTCATCGGCGACCGGGACGTGACGGGGGTGCAGCCGGGCGCCAGGGACGTGGCCATGGTGTTCCAGGACTACGCGCTCTTTCCGCACATGGACGTCACGGACAACATCGCCTACCCGCTGCGGATCAAGAAGGTCTCCAAGAACGACCGCCGCGACAAGGCCGCCGAGGTGGGAGCGCGGCTCGGGCTCGAACACCTCATGGACCGGCGCCCCGGGCAGTTGTCCGGCGGCCAGCAGCAGCGGGTGGCGCTGGCCCGCGTGATGGCCACGCAGGCGCAGGCGTTCCTGTTCGACGAGCCGCTGTCCAACCTGGACGCGCGGCTGCGGCTGGAGGCGCGCACGTTCCTCAAGAAACTGCAGCGGGAGCTGGGCGTCACCACCGTCTTCGTCACCCACGACCAGGCCGAGGCCCTGGCCATGGCCGACCGGATGGCGGTCATGGAATCGGGGCACATCCGGCAGATCGGCACGCCGGCCGAGGTGTTCCAGCGGCCGGCCAACACCTTCGTGGCGAGCTTCATCGGCTCCACGCCGATGAACCTCCTGGACGGCGTCGTACGAGGTGACACGCTGGAGGTGGCGGGCTGCAAGGTCGCGGTCCCGGCCTCGGCGGAGGGCCGGCTGTCCGACGGAGGGAAGATCGTGTACGGCGTGCGTCCCGAGTACATGACGTACTCGGCCGAGCCCGCTGACGGAGCGCTGGGCGGGAAGGTGTCCATCGTGGAGAACCTGGGCGCCTCCCACCTGGTGACCCTCGACGTCAACGACGTGAACGTGCAGGCCGTCGTCCCTGAGGGCAGCGAGCCCGCCGTGGGCGACGACGGCTACGCGGTGCCCAGGCGCGACCGCGCCCTCGTCTACCTGGACGGAGAACTGGTGTGAGAGGCCACTGGACGCTGGACGACCGGCTGGAGCGCATCCTGCGCGAGGTGCCGTTCGAGGTGCCGGCCGGGACCGCCTCCGTGCACGTGAAGCTGTCCTACGACAGGTCGCAAGGCGTGCTCGACCTCGGCTGCGACGCGCCGGACGGCTACCGCGGCTGGTCGGGCGGCGCCCGCGACGAGTACACGATCACCCGCGACTGGGCCACCCCCGGCTACCTGCCGGGCGAGCCCGAGGCGGGCACGTGGCACGTCTGGCTGCGCCTGCACCGGATCCCGCCGCAGGGGCTGGACTACACGCTGGAGATCACGACCGAGCGCGTCGCCCCGCCCGAGCCCGTGGCCGAGGAGCCGCCGCACGGCGAGCGCCCGCCCCGCAGGGACATCCCCGCCGTGGACGGCCTGCGCTGGTACGCCGGCGACTTCCACGCCCACACCCTGCACAGCGACGGCAGCCTGACCATCCCCGAGCTGGCCGAGCTGGCCCACGGACGCGGCCTCGACTTCCTGGCCGTCACCGACCACAACACGGTCAGCCACCACCCCTGGCTGGCCAAGACCGGCCGCGACATCACGCTCATCCCCGGCCAGGAGGTCACCACCGACCGCGGCCACGCCAACGTGTTCGGCGACGTCGGCTGGGTCGACTTCCGCAAGGCCCCCGACTCCTGGCTCGCCCACGCCGAGCGTGCGGGCGGCCTCATGTCGATCAACCATCCGCTCGGCGGCGACTGCGCCTGGCTGCAGCCGCTCGAACGCCGCCCCCCGATCGCCGAGGTGTGGCACTCCGGCTGGTGGGACCGCCGCTGGGGCGCCCCGCTGGCCTGGGCCGACGCCTGGCGCGACGACCTGATCGTGATCGGCGGCAGCGACTTTCACAAGCACGGCAACGACGGCCTGCCCGGCGCGCCCACGACCTGGGTGCTGGCCGAGGACACCGGTGCCGTGCTCGACGGCGTACGGGCCGGGCGCACCGCCGTCTCCGCGGGCCCCGACGCGCCGCTGCTGCTCAGGCTGGGCGACGAACTGCTCGCGCTCGACGCCGACGGCCTGGTGCTGGTGCGCCCCGACGGAACCCGGCAGGTGGTGCGCGGCGACCGCGTGCTGCTGCCGGCGACCGGCGGACGGCACCGGCTGGAAACCTACGAGAACGAGGTGATCGCCCTATGCGCGTGAGGAAAATCGCCAACGCCCCCGTGAGCTTCGGCGTCTTCGAGCTGAGCGACGCGCCGCCGCCGCTCACCCCCGACGAGATGGTCCGCGCGCTGGCCGACGCCGGCTACGAGGGCATCGACTCGGGCCCCATCGGCTACCTGGGCACCGGCTCCGAGCTGACCGACCGGCTGGCGGGCGCCGGGCTGCTGCTGGCCGGCGGCTGGGTGGACCTGCGTTACGAGGACGCGGACGCGTACGCGAGCGGGCTGCCCGCGCTGGAGGCGGCGCTAGACGTGTTCGCCGCCGCCCCGGCGGGAGACCTGCCGCCGCGGCCCACGCTGGCCTGCTCCAGCTCGGCCGAGCGCTTCGCCCGGCCCGGCGGGAGCGTTCCAGGACTGCCCGCCTCCGACTGGCCCGCCTACGCCGCCCGCATCCAGGAGGCCACCGACCGGTGCAGGGAGCGCGGGTTCGAGCCCGCCTTCCATCACCACCTCGGCACGTACGTCGAGACGCCGCAGGACGTCGAACGCCTGCTGGAGCTGACCGACGCGCACCTCTGCCTCGACACCGGCCACCTGCTGCTGGCCGGGGGAGACCCGGTCGAGTGCCTGCGCGCCTGGGCGGGCCGGGTCGATCACGTGCACATCAAGGACGGCGACACGAAGATCCTGGCCCAGGCCCTGGCCGACGGCGTGGACCTGCGCGAGCTCATGGGCCGCGGCGGGTTCGCCCGGCTCGGCGAGGGCGAGCTGGACCTGCCCGCCGTGGTGCGGACGCTGGACGAGATCGACTACGAGGGCTGGATCATCATCGAGCAGGACACCCTGCCCGGCCGCCGCTCGGTCGCCCAGAACATCGCCGACCAGACGGCCAACCGTCAGATGCTGAAGGACTTGGGACTTTGAGAATCGCGCTTGTGGGTTGCGGGGCCGTCACCCAGGCGGTCTACGTGCCGCTGCTGTCGCGGCGGCGTGACCTGTTCGAGGTGAGCGCCGTCTGCGACCTGTCGCGCACGCTCGCCGACGCCGTGGGCGACCGGCTGGGCGCCGCCGGACGATACACGTCGGTGGACGACCTGCTCGCCGCCGGCGGCTTCGATGCCGTCGTCGTGCTGGCTTCAGGCTCGCACGGCGAGACCGTCAGGAAGGCGCTGGCCGCCGGCTACGCCGTGCTCTGCGAGAAGCCGCTCGCGCTGACCAGGGCCGAGGTGGCCGCACTGCCCGAAGGGCGGCTGATGGTCGGCTACATGAAGCAGTACGATCCCGCCGTACGCCGGGCCGAGGAGGCGCTGGCCGCGCTCGGCGGCCCCGAGGCGATCCGCGCGGTCGAGGTCACCGTGCTGCACCCGAGCGGGGAGTCGCAGCTCGCCTTCGCGAACCTGACCCAGGCCCGCGACGTCGATCCCGGCCTGCTCGCCTCCCTGCGGGCGGCCGAGCACGATCTGGTGTCGAAGGCGCTCGGCGAGGCGGCCCCCGAACCGGTCAGGAACCTGTACGGGGTGGCGCTCGGCTCCATCTGCCACGATCTGTCGCTCCTGCGCCGGTTCACCGGCTCGCCTCAGGAGATCTCGTACGTCGAGACGTGGGGCGCCGCCCCCGGCTCCATCGAGATCTCGGGGCCGCTGCCGGTCCGGGGCAGGTTCTCCCTGCGCTGGCACTATCTGGAGGACTATCCCGCCTACCGCGAGACCGTGGCGATCCACCACGATCGTGGCTCGCTCGAACTGGTCTTCCCCTCGCCGTACCTGATGAACGCGCCGACCACGCTGACCGTGGTGTCCGACGCGGAGAGCCGGGCACATTGGCGCGAAGTGACTGAGGCGTTCGAAGTACAGCTCGCGGCCTTTCATGCTTACGTGAACGATGGCAAGCCGCCCCTCACCGACGCGGGCGGCGGGCTCGAGGACATCGTCACGGCGCAGCGGATCGCGGCCCGCTACGCCCTGCAGCATGATCTGCCCATTGGAGGGGAGGCAGCGTGAGCAAGGAGATCGTCGTCGTACCGCACACGCACTGGGACCGGGAGTGGTACGAACCCTTCCAGCGCTTCCGGCTGCGCCTGGTCGCGCTGCTGGACGAGGTGCTCGACACGATGGAACGCGAGCCCGCCTACCACTTCACCCTCGACGGGCAGCTCGCCTGCGTGGACGACTACCTGGAGGTGCGCCCGGAGAACCGTGACCGCCTGGCCGCCCTGGTGGAGTCGGGGCGGCTGGCCGTGGGGCCGTGGCAGATCCTGCTCGACGAGTTCCTGTGCTCGGGCGAGAACATCATCCGCAACCTGGAGCTGGGCATGGCCAGGGCGGACAAGCTCGGCGGCGCCATGCCGGTCGGCTACCTGCCGGACATGTTCGGCCACACCGCCCAGATGCCGCAGATTCTGCGTAAGGCCGGGCTGCTGCACGCCTGCGTCTACCGCGGTGTCCCGTCCTCCGTCACCACCGACGCCTTCGCCTGGGTCGCCCCCGACGGCACCGCGCTGCGCACCCAGTACCTTCCCGCGGGCGGCTACGGCAACGGCGCCCACCTGTTCTCCGACACCGAGGGGCTGAAGGAGCGGGCGGCGTCCTTCGTCACGACCATGCGCGAATGGCACGGTCCCGAGGGCTCGCTGCTCGCCATGTACGGCACCGACCACTCCGCGCCCGTACGCGGGCTGCCGGACATGGTCACCGCCATCGACGCCCGCATGGACACCCTGTCCGGCTACATCGGCGCGTACAGCGGCGACGTCGAGGGCCTGCCCGAGGTGCACGGCGAGTTGCGCTCCCACGCCAGGGCCAACATCCTGCCCGGCGTCATCTCCATCCGCGCCCACGTCAAGCAGGCCATGGGCCGGGCCGAGCGGATGGTCGAGCGCTACGCCGAGCCGCTGGCCGCCCTCTGGGGAGAGGAGTGGCCAGGCCGCTTCCTCGACATGGCGTGGTGGCGGCTGGTGGACGCCAGCGGCCACGACTCCGTGACCGGCTGCGGCGTCGACGAGACCGCCCAGCAGGTCGCCGCCCGCATCGCCGAGGCCGAGCACCTCGGCCAGGCCGTGCGCGACATGGTGACCGCCCGGCTCGCGCGCTCCGTCCCGTCCGACGCGGCACTCGTCGTCAACCCGACGCCGGCCGCCCGGCAGGGCGTCGTCGTCGTGGACGTGGCGGGCACCGACCCGCTGATCGACCCGGCCGGCCGGCCCGTGCCCACGCAGCCGCTGGAGTACGCCGCCACGCTGCTGCTCGACGAGACCATGGACCCCGCCACGGCGCTGACCTTCGTCCACGGCACCGAGCTGTACGGGCAGCAGATCACCCGCTGGTCGGTCAAGGACGGGACGCTCACGTTCACAGTGGCGCGCGAGACGTCCGAGATCGTCGACATGGACGAACTGCGCCGCTCCATCGACGGCGTGACCCGCGTCCGCATCGAGGCCGAGCCCCGGCGCACGGTAGCGGCCCTGGTCGGGGTCCCCCCGCTCGGCCACACGAGCGTCCGCCCCGCCCCCCGCGACCAGGTCTACGGCCCGCCCAGCGCCCCCGAGGGCCGCAGCCTGCGCGAGCACCACCCGGCCTGCTGGCTCAGCTCCGACTCCGCGCCCCTGCCGGTGCGCGGCGACGAGGAGGTGCTGGACAACGGCCTGCTCCGGGTCATGATCGCCCGCGACGGCACGCTGACCCTGGTCGGCGAGGACGGCACCACCGTCACCGGCGCCGGACGCATCGTCAACCGCGGCGACGTGGGCGACACCTACAACTACGCGCCCCCGCTGGCCGACCAGGAGGTGACGGAGGCGGAGTTGGTCGAGATCGAGTCGATCATCGCCGGGCCGCTGATCGCCGCGGTCAACGTCAAGCGCGTCTACAACTGGCCCGCCTCGGCGGAGAAGTCGCAGGAAAGCCCGGAGATCCCCGCCATCACGCGCAGCTCCAGGCTTGAGGAGATCGTCGTCAACACCCGCGTCGAACTGCGCGCCGGCGAGCCGTTCGTGCGCCTGCGGGTCGAGTTCGACAACCGCTGCGACGACCACCGCGTACGCCTGCACATCCCCCTGCCGGAGAAGGCGGCCGAGTCGCACGCCGAAGGGCAGTTCGCGGTCGTCACCCGTGGCCTCACCTCCGAGGGCGGCTGCGGCGAGGAGCCGCTGCCCACCTTCCCCGCCTCCTCCTGGGTGGCCGCGGGCGGCGTGGCCGCGCTGCTGGAGCACGTGACCGAGTACGAGGTGATCGACGGGGGCACGGAGCTGGCCCTGACGCTGCTCCGCTCGGTCGGCTACCTGTCCCGCAACCGCAACGTCCTGCGCCCCGAGCCGGCCGGGCCCCAGCTGCCGACCCCCGCCGCCCAGTCCCGCGGGCTGCGCACGGTGGAGCTGGCGCTGATGCCGTACGGACGTTCGTGGGAGGAGGTCGTGCCCGCGGCCGAGTCCTTCCGGCACGACCTGCTCGTGGTGCCGGGCCAGGGCGAGCCGTTCCTGCCGCTGCCCGAGATGGGGACCGGGATCTCGGTGACGGGCCACGGCGTGACGATGACCTCGCTGCGCGAGCGCGACGGCTGGCACGAGCTCCGCGTCGTCGCCCTCACCCCGAACCCCACCGAGGCCGTCATCTGCGGCGACCTGGTGGCCGCCCGGCACGCGGACCTGCGCGGCCGCCCCGGCGACCCCGTCGAGATCACGGACGGGGAGGTGCGGCTGCCGCTGGACGCCTGGGAGATCGCGACCATCCAGTTCCGTAAACTCTGAGTAATGAATCGAACGCACGTACTAATGTAGCCACATGATTACGGCGCGTCGATCTGTGACGCCACAACACGAGGGCATCAACAAGATCCTGACTCTGGATCTGGACCATACCCGGCAGTTACTCCTGGCTCTGTTCGACCTGCCGATCGCGAAGTCGGGCGCGGCACGTCTCGCCTCGCCCGACCTCTCGGAGGCCGACCCCGGCGTCTGCCGCGCCGACGGCGCCATCCTGTACGGAGAGAAGAAGGGCGACAGGCTCGGCGTCATCGTCGAGACGCAGCGCGCGGAGGACGAGACCAAGCGCTATGCGTGGCTGGAATACATCGCGAACATGAGGGCCCGAGAGAGATGCCCGGCCTGCCTGGTCGTCATCTGCCCCAAGGGCAAGGTCGCGAAGTGGGCGAGCGGCGACATCCCCACCGGCCATCCGGGGCTCGTCCTGAAGCCCCTGGTCATCCACGAAGGCAACACGCCGGTGATCACGGACGCCCGCCAGGCGGCGGAGAACATCGGGCTGGCGGTCGTCTCGGTCGTCACGCAGAGCGAGCATCCGCGATTCAACGACATCACCGCCGCGGTACAAGCGGCACTGGACACCATCGATCGAGAGACCGCTTATCGGTACGCTCGATACATCAGCCTGTCACTGGAAGGTGACTCTCAGGAAGAATGGGGCCGAGGTATGCGCACGAAGACCTATCCCTACCAGGGCGTATACGCCGAATGCCTCGTCGCCGAGGGTGAGGTAAAGGGGGAGGTAAAAGGTGAAGCGAAGTCGGTGCTCAAGGTTCTCGACATGCGGGGGCTCGTAGTGTCCGACGAAGTGCGCGAGCGCGTCATGGACTGTCTCGACGAGGCCATCCTCGATGGCTGGCTCCAGCGGGCCCTCAAGGTCGACTCGGCAGAGGAGCTCTTCCTCTGAGCGGGACAAAGGGAGATCGCGATATACGTGCGATGACTTATCCCTACCAGGGCGCATACGCCGAAAGCCTCCTCGCGGAGGGTAGGGCCGAAGGTAGGGCCGAGAGCAGAGCCTTGGGTATGGCGGAGGCGCTTCTCAAGTTCCTCGACATACAGGGGATCGCCGTGCCCGAGGAGGCGCGGGAGCGCGTCCTGGGTTGTCGTGACGAGGCGGTCCTGGATGACTGGCTCGGACGGTCCGTTACGGCCAAATCGGTGGAGGACGTCTTCGGTTAGCCGAGTCGGCTGACATCACAGCCGGATGGAGGACGGAGAAGGGGCCGTCCTCCAGGCGGATCCGCTTCTAGCGGGTGCCCCACGAGTACGTCTGCTTGCGTAGTTTCAGGTACACGAACGACTCGGTGGCGCGTACGGCCGGGATGGCGCGGATCTTGCTGAGGATCTCCAGCAGATGCCCGTCGCCCTCGCACACCACCTCGACGATCACGTCGAACGACCCGGCGGTGAGCACCACGTAGTCGATCTCGTCGATGGCCGACAGCTCGTCCGCCACCGACTCCAGGTCGCCCTCGCAGTTGACGCCGATCATGGCCTGGCGGGGGAAGCCCAGGGTGAGCGGGTCGGTGACGGCCACGATCTGCATCACGCCGGCGTCCTGCAGTCGCTGGACGCGCTGGCGGACGGCGGCCTCCGACAGGCCCACCGCCTTCCCGATCGCCGCGTACGGCATCCGCCCGTCGTTCTGCAGTTGCTCGATGATCTGCTTGGACAGGTCGTCGAGCACGACGGTGCCGGTGCTGGCGCTGTTTCTGCGTACGCGCGGCGGCGTCGTCATCGAGAGGATTCCTCCTACTGGTCCGGCGTTACGCGGGCGTTCCCGCTGGGTTGCCGTCCTGGTGCGACATGTTGTCAGTTCTCCGTGGTCTGTCAAGCGAATTCGTAGCAATTTGATATCTTCGCCACGAAATCCCTTGTCCGGATGCTGTCGCTCTGTCAGAGTCGCGGCATCTCAGCCACCTCATCAGGAGGGCGCATGACACCCCGTCTGCAGAACTTCATCAACGGTGAGTTCGTGGACGCCAAGAGCGGCCGGTTCTCCGACATCATCGATCCGTGCACGGGGGAGGCCTACGTCCAGGCTCCTGTCTCCGGGCCCGAGGACATCGACAGCGCCTACGCCGCCGCGGCGGCCGCGTTCGTGGCGTGGGGCGGGACCACCCCGGGTGAGCGGGCCAACCTGCTGCTCAAGGTGGCCGACGCGATCGACGCGCGAGCCGATGAGATCAACGAGGCCGAGTGCCGCAACACCGGCAAGCCACGCGCTCGCATGGCCGAGGACGAGACTCCGATCGCCGCCGACCACTTCCGCTTCTTCGCGGGCGCGGCGCGTACGCTGGAGGGCCCCACGGCCGGCGAGTTCCTGGCCGAGCACACCAGCGTGATCAGGCACGAGCCGATCGGCGTCATCGGCCAGGTCACGCCGTGGAACTACCCGATGATGATGGCGGTCTGGAAGATCGCCCCCGCGCTGGCGGCGGGCAACACGATCGTGCTCAAGCCGTCCGACACCACGCCCGTCTCCACGCTGAAGCTGGCCGAGATCATCGGCGAGGTGCTGCCGGCGGGCGTGTTCAACGTCGTCACCGGCGACCGCGAGACCGGCGCCCTGGTCGTGAGCCACCCGACGGCCGCGATGGTGGCCATCACGGGCTCGGTCGGCGCGGGCATGTCGGTCGCCAAGAGCGCCGCCGACGACCTCAAGCGGGTGCACCTGGAGCTCGGCGGCAAGGCGCCGGTCGTGGTGTTCGAGGACGTCAAGGACCTGGGCCGGGCCGCCGCCGACATCGCCACCGCCGGCCTCTACAACGCCGGCCAGGACTGCACGGCCGCCTGCCGGGTGCTCGTGCAGGAGAGCGTGCACGACGAGTTCGTGGCCGCGCTCACCGAGGCCGCGGCCGGTACGGTCACCGGCGGCCTGGACGACGAGGACGCGCTCTACGGCCCGCTCAACAACGAGAGCCAGCTCGCCAAGGTGCAGGGCTTCATCGAGCGGGTCCCCGCGCACGCCAAGGTTCTCACCGGCGGTCACCGCGTGGGCGACAAGGGCTACTTCTTCGCCCCGACCATCGTCGACGGCCTGCGCCAGGACGACGAAATGGTGCAGAACGAGGTCTTCGGCCCCGTGATCACCGTCCAGACGTTCACCGACGAGGCCGACGCACTGGCCAAGGCCAACGACGTGAAGTACGGCCTGAGCGGCTCGGTGTGGACCTCCGACCACGGCCGCGCGATGCGCATGTCGAACCGGCTCGAATTCGGCGTGGTGTGGGTCAACACCCACATCCCGTTCGTCTCGGAGATGCCGCACGGCGGCTTCAAGCACTCCGGGTACGGCAAGGACCTGTCGGTGTTCGGCCTGCACGACTACACCCGGGTGAAGCACGTCATGCACTACATCGGCGAATAAAAAAGGAAAAATCCTGGGATGACCGAGCTGAGCGCGATCGAGCTTGAAGACGTCGCCAAGGAGTACCACTCGCATGGCGAGGTCGTCCAGGCGGTCAAGGGCGTGAGCCTGGACATTCCCGAGGGGGAGTTCTTCTCCCTCCTCGGGCCGTCCGGTTGCGGCAAGACCACGACCATGCGGATGATCGCCGGCTTCGAGGCGCCGTCGAAGGGCCTGATCCGCCTGCTCGGCCAGGACGTCACGAACGTCCCGCCGAACAAGCGCGACGTCAACATGGTCTTCCAGTCCTACGCGCTCTTCCCGCACATGAGCGTCTGGGACAACCTCGCCTTCGGGCTCAAGCAGCGCAAGACGCCACAGGAGGAGGTCAAGCGGAGGGTCGGCGAGATGCTGGAGATCGTCGACCTGGCCGGCCGGGAGAAGCGCATGCCGCGCCAGATGTCCGGCGGCCAGCAGCAGCGCGTGGCCCTGGCCAGGGCGCTGGTCAACCGGCCGCGGGCGCTCCTGCTCGACGAGCCGCTCGGGGCGCTCGACCTCAAGCTGCGCCAGGCCATGCAGATCGAGCTCAAACGCATCCAGCGCGAGGTCGGCATCACCTTCGTCTACGTCACGCACGACCAGAGCGAGGCGCTGACCATGAGCGACCGGATCGCCGTCATGAACGACGGCCTGGTCGAGCAGCTTGGCGGGCCGCACGAGATCTACGAGCGGCCCGCGACCGCCTTCGTGGCCGGCTTCATCGGCACCTCCAACCTGCTCACCGGCTCCGCGACCGCCGGTGAGCTGAAGGTCGCGGGCGGCCGGGTGCTGGTGCCCGGTCACGACGGCGACGTGACGGTGACCGTACGGCCGGAGAAGATCACCATCGGTACCGAGGAGCCCGCGCGCGGATCGAGCGCCGTGCGCGGAACGGTGGCCGAAGTCGTCTATCTGGGCACCTACAACAGCTACGCCGTGCGTCTCGCCGACGGGGCCGAGATGACGGTTTTCCAGCAGAACGCGCATGACGCGACGGCGACGGCGGAGCGGGGCGACTCCGTGTGGCTGTCGTGGCAGGCGCAGCACTCGTACGTGATTGGAAGTTGACACCACCTCATGAACCCCTTCATGCGTGGAATGACGCAGCCCCGCACCCGTCGTGACGTCTTCAGGCTGGCCGGCTTCTCCGCCGCCGGTCTCGCCCTGGCCGCCTGTGGCGTGCAGGGGCAGAAGGTGGCGCCGCCCAAGGCCGACGCCGTGGCGGACTACTGGTCCAAGCAGACCAAGAACGGCAAGGTCGTCTTCGCCAACTGGCCCGAGTACATGCCGGAGGACAAGGGACCGCTGGAGCGGTTCAAGAAGGACACCGGCATCTCCTACGAGTACAAAGAGGTCATCCAGGAGAACGCCGAGTTCTTCGGCAAGGCCGACCCCGTGCTGCGGGCCGGGCAGTCGCTGGGCTACGACATCGTGGTCATGACCAACGGCATCCAGCTCCAGCACATGATCGAGCTGGGCTACGTGGTGGCGCTCGATCAGTCGAAGCTGCCGAACTTCCAGGCCAACGCCGGGCAGAAGTACAAGGAGCGGGCCTACGACCCCGGGAACAAGTACACGGTTCCGTACACCTCGGGGGTGACCGGGATCGCGTACAACACCGAGTACGTCAAAGAGGACATCACCAGCATCGAGTCGCTGTTCGACGCCAAGTACAAGGGGCGGGTCGGGATGATGTCCGACGCCCAGGAGATCGGCAACTTCGGCATGATCGCGCTGGGCATCGATCCGGAGAAGTCGACCGAGGCCGACTGGAAGAAGGCCGGCGAGAAGCTCAAGGCGCAACGCGACGCCGGAATTGTCCGGAAATATTATGATCAGTCGTATATTGATGCGGTGTCCAAGGGTGACATCTGGCTGAGCATGGCCTGGTCGGGCGACGTCTTCCAGCGCCAGCTCGCCGGCGAGCCGGTCAAGTTCATCGTGCCGGAAGAGGGTGGCACGATCTGGACCGACAACATGCTGATCCCCAAGGGCGCGGCCAACCCGGTGGACGCCCTCATGCTGATGGACTACCTCTACCAGCCGGCCGTGGCCGCCGAGCTCGACGAGTTCATCCAGTTCGTCACGCCCGTCCCGGCCGTGCAGGACCTGCTGCGGGAGAAGGCGAAGACGGCCAAGGGCGCGGACAAGAAGGCCCTGGAGGACATGGTGGACAGCCCGCTCATGTTCCCCACCGAGGCCGATTACGCCAAGCTGCGCTCCTACACCCAGCTCACCACCCAGCAGGAGCAGGTGTTCAACCCGATCTTCCAGTCCATCACCCAGGCCTAGCGCGATGCGGCGGCTCACCCCCTACCTGCTCGCGCTGCCGAGCTGGATGTGGCTGGCGATCTTCCTGGTCGTGCCCATGGCCGCGATGGCGTCGGTGTCGCTGCAGACCGGCAACGCCATCGACGGCTATGCCATGACCTTCAGCTTCTCCAACTACGCCGACGCGATCGGCACCTACAGCCCCCAGTTGCTGCGCTCGCTGCTCTACGGCGGGCTCGCCACGGTGGCCATGCTGGTCATCGGGTATCCGGTGGCGTACTGGATCGCGTTCAAGGCGGGTCACCGCAAGTCCGTCTACCTCTTCCTGCTCCTGCTGCCGTTCTTCGTCTCGTTCGTGCTGCGCACGATCTCGTGGAACTTCCTGCTGTCGGACAACGGCATCCTGTTCGGCACGCTGAAGGACTGGGGGCTGCTGCCGGCCGACTTCCACGTGCTGGCCACCACGTTCGCCGTGGTCGGCGGGCTGACGTACAACTTCCTGCCGTTCATGATCCTGCCGATCTACGTGGCGCTCGAACGGGTGGACCCGAGGGTCGTGGAGGCGGCGCAGGACCTGTACGCGACCCGGGCGGCGGCCTTCCGCCGGGTGGTGCTGCCGCTGTCGCTGCCGGGCGTGTTCGCCGGGGTGCTGATGACGTTCGTGCCCGCGACGGCCGACCCGATCAACGCGGCCATCCTCGGCGGCACCTCCAACACGATGATCGGCAACATCATCCAGACCGAGTACCTGACCAACCTCGACTACCCGACCGCCTCGGCGCTGTCGTTCACGCTCATGGCGGTGCTGCTGGTCGGCATCTTCGTCTACGCCCGGGCGCTCGGCACCGAGAACGTCCTTGAGGCGGCGGCCCGATGAGGGGCGCGCGGTTCGGCGACCGCCTGCTGCACCTCTACACCTGGCTGGTCATCCTCTGGCTGTCGTCGCCGATCGCCGTGATGATCCTGTTCGGGTTCAACGACAAGCGCAGCAAGTCCAACACCACCTGGCAGGGCTTCACCCTGCGCTGGTACGGCGAGTTGTTCGACATCCCCGACCTGACCGTGGCGCTGCGCAACACCCTGGTCATCGCCCTGGTCAGCACGGTCATCACGGTCGTGATCGGCACGATGCTGGGCCTGGCGCTCGGCCGGCACCGCTTCCGCGGCAAGGGCGTGACGAACTTCCTCGTCTTCGCCGCCATCTCCACGCCCGAGCTGGTCATGGGCGCCTCGCTGCTGTCGCTGTTCGTCTCCGGCAACGTGCCGCGCGACGCCAACACGATCATCGTCTCCCACGTGCTGTTCTCGCTGTCGTTCGTGGTCGTCACCGTACGGGCCAGGGTCGTCACGCTGGACCCGTCGCTGGAGGAGGCGGCCAGGGACCTGGGGGCGACGGCCTGGGGCACGTTCCGGCAGGTGACGCTGCCGGCGGTCATGCCGGGCGTGCTGGCGGGCGCGATGTTGTCGTTCGCGCTGTCCGTGGACGACTACGTGGTGACCAGCTTCGTCAACGGCTCGACCGTGACGTTCCCGCTGTGGATCGTCGGCGCGGTCAAGACCGGCATCCCGGCGCAGGTCAACGTCATGGGTACGCTGATCTTCGGCATCGGCGTGCTGATCGCGATCGCCAACGCGGTCGCCGCCCGCCGCCGCACCTGACAACGAGGGATGTGGGATTTCGTGGATCCGCTGAAGGCGCTTGCTGACGCGGAGCGCAAGCCGTACTGGCTGGACAGCCCGGCCAGACCCGAGCCCAGGCCGCGGCTCACCGGCGGCACCACCGCCGACCTGGTCGTGGTCGGCGGCGGCTTCTCCGGGCTGTGGACCGCCCTGATGGCCAAGGAACGCGACCCCTCGCTCGACGTCGTCCTGCTCGAAGGCCGCAGGATCGGCTGGGCGGCCACCGGCCGCAACGGCGGGTTCTGCATGGCGACGCTCACCCACGGCCTGGCCAACGGGCTGGAGCGGTGGCCGGAGGAGATCGACCGGCTCGAACGCATGGGCGTGGAGAACCTCGACGAGATCGAGCGCACTCTTGAGCGCTACGGCGTGGACTGCTCGTTCGAGCGCACCGGCGAGTTGCACGTGGCCACCGAGCCGTGGCAGGTCGAGAGCCTGAACGAGCACCTCGACCTGATCTCCGAGCTGGGGCTCGACTACGTGCCGATGGACCGCGAGCAGGTGCGGGCCGAGGTGAACTCGCCGACCTACCTGGCCGGGCTCTGGGAGCGCAGCGGCTGCGCCATGCTCGACCCGGCCCGGCTGGCCTGGGGGCTGCGCGAGGCGTGCCTGCGGCTCGGCGTCCGCGTCCACGAGCGCACCCCCGTCCGCTCGATGCGCGACGACGGCGCCACGATCAGCCTGCGCACGCCGTACGGCGTGGTGACCGCCCGCCAGGTGGCGCTGGGCACCGGCGTGTTCCCGCCGCTGCTGCGCCGGCTGCGCCACTTCATGGTCCCCGTGTACGACTACGCGCTGATGACCGAGCCGCTGACCGCCGCCCAGCTCGCCTCGGTGGGCTGGCACAACCGGCAGGGCGTCGGCGACTCGGGCAACCGCTTCCACTACTACCGGCTGAGCGACGACAACCGCATCCTGTGGGGCGGCTACGACGCCGTCTACTACAACGGCGGCCTGGTCAAGGCCGAGTACGAGCAGCGCGACGAGACGTTCGTCAAGCTCGCCGGCCATTTCTACGACACCTTTCCGCAGCTCGCCGACGTGCGCTTCACCCACAGGTGGGGCGGCGTGATCGACACCTGCAGCCGGTTCAGCGCCTTCTACGGGCAGGCGCACGGCGGCCGGCTCGTCTACGCCGCCGGCTACACGGGCATGGGCGTCGGAGCCACCCGGTTCGGCGCGAACGTCATGCTCGACCTGCTGTCGGGCGAGCCCACCGAGCGGACGGAGCTGCGGATGGTTCGGGAGAAGCCGATCCCGTTCCCGCCCGAGCCGGTGCGCTCGGGGGTCATCCAGTTCACCCGCTGGTCGATCGCCCAGGCCGACCAGCACGAGGGCAGGCGCAACCTGTGGCTGCGCACCCTCGACCGGATGGGCCTCGGGTTCGACTCGTAGCACACTGGTGCGCATGAGAGTTGAGTTCAACGCCGACGGCCTCACGCTGGCCGGGGACCTGCGGGTGCCCGGCGGGCAGGGGCCGTGGCCGGGGCTGGTGTTCACCGGGCCGTTCACCGGGGTGCGCGACCAGGTGACCGGGCTCTACGCGGCCAGGCTCGCCGAGCGCGGCTACGCCACGCTGGCCTTCGACCACCGCAACTGGGGCGAGTCGGGCGGGCAGCCGCGCCGGCACGAGGACCCCCAGGGCAAGCTGCACGACCTGCGGGGGGCGGTGTCGTTCCTGCGCTCGCGGCCCGAGGTGGACGCCGGGCGGATCGGGGTGGTCGGCATCTGTCTCGGCGGCGGCTACGCGCTCAAGTTCGCCGCCTTCGATCCTCGCGTACGGGTCTTCGCCGGGATCGCCGGGGCGTACAACAACCCGTACGCGATGCGGTCCGGCATGGACTACCAGGAGGCGCTGGCGTCCCTGACCGAGGTGCTTGAGCGGCAGGATCGCGGCGGGCCGGTCGAGTACGTGCCTGCCGTGGCGGAGCAGGGAGAAGCCGCGATGCCGGGCGACGAGCCGTACGCGTACTACGGCAGCGAGCGCGGCGCCTCGCCGCTCTGGGCGAACGAGGTGACCAGGGCCAGCGTGCTTGAGCTGCTCACGATGGACAACATGATGGGCGGTGATTTCCTGTCGCCGAAGCCGGCGCTGATCGTGCACGGGGTGGTGGACCGGTTCTGCTCGCCGGAGGGGGCCGAGGAGGTGTTCAAGCGGCTCGACCAGCCGAAGCGGATCGTCTGGGTGGACGCCCAGCGGCACATCGACCTCTACGACCGCGAGCCGTACGTCGGGCAGGCTGTCGAGGCGACCGCGAGCTTCCTGGACGAGCACCTCTGAGCCTCCGGTCGGCAAGGCCGGGCTGAACATCTGACCAGGAAAGCCCCTGGTCGGATGGGGCCGGCCGCCTGGCCGGGCATCATCCGGATGACCCCCGTCGAGGTCACGGGGGTTCGCGCGTGCGTAGAGAGTGGCTGTGGCTCCGGCCGGGCCCAGTGATTGGGCTGCTGGTGGCTTGCGTGCTGGTGACGGCGGGGTGCGGGCGGGAGCGGGCGCCGGTGGTGCCCGTCGCGGTGCGGGCGCCGGTCAAGGTCGCCCGATGTCTGCTGAAATTTCCTGACGAAGTGGCCGGGGTGGTGGCGCGCGCCCGGCTCGAACGCGACATCGCCCGATACGTGAGCGGCCGTCCGGGGCGGATCGTCTACGGCGCGCTCGACCTGGTGAGCGGGGTCAGGGTGGGCCAGGGTGAGCACGAGCACGACCTGATCACCGCCAGCGGCGCCAAGGTGGACATCCTCGCGGCCCTGCTGTCGCGCAACGTGGGCCGGCTCGGCGAGGGAGAGCGCGAGCTGGCCACCCGCATGATCACGGAGAGCGACAACAGCGCCGCCGACGCGCTCTGGTCGCGGGTGGGCGCGGGCGGCGGGATGAGCGAGTTCTACCGCAGGATCGGGCTCAGGGAGACCACGCCGGGGCCGAGCAAATACTGGGGCGGCACCACCACCAGCCCCGCCGACCGCATCCGCCTGCTGAAGGTGCTGATCAAGGGAGGCAGAGGGCTGACGGCCGCCGACCGGCGGACGGTGCTCGGCCTCATGGAACGAGTGCAGCGGGACCAGGCGTGGGGGGTCAGCGCCGCCGCCAGGGCGGGGGACCGGGTGGCGCTGAAGAACGGGTGGACGCCGCGGCCGTTCATCCACAACACGTGGGCCGTGACGAGTTACGGGCGGGTGGCGGGGCCGGGGCGGGACCTGCTGCTGTCGGTGCAGACGGATCGGCAGCCGGGAGAGGGGACGGGGATCCAGACCATCGAGGGCATCGCCCGCCGCATCGGCGCCCGCCTCGACGACCTCTCCCCGACGATCACCCGCCCCTGCCCGACCAACCCCACCGCCTGACCTCACCGTCCGTCGCGGCCGCCGCCGCCCACGCCCGATGCCTGGGCCTGCCGTTCGAGCCCGCCTCCGTAGGGCTCATCGGTGGCCGCCGGCCAGCACCTCCTCGGGGATCACCTTCGGCACGCCGACGAGCCCGGCCAGCGACAGCAGCGCCACCACGGCCAGCAGCGCCGCCGTCACGTACGACGTCAGGTGCATGCCCTCGATGAAGGCCGCCTGAGCCGCCCGGACGAGTTGCCGGAACTGCTCGGCCACGCCGATCCGGCGGCGGCGCAGGGGGCGATGAA
>NZ_BAAAMU010000161.1:12137-22598 GCF_039529435.1 Nonomuraea maheshkhaliensis | reverse complement strand
GCGGCCGCGGCCGGGGGGAGCATCGAGGGGGCGACGGGGGGGTGGGTCGGGAGTTCGGCCGCCTGTTCGTAGCGCCGCTGGGACTCACCGGTCAGGTTGCGGGTGAAGGTCAGCTCCGCCAGGCGCCGGGCCAGGTCGCAGGCGCCGGCGCGCTGGTCCGGCTGGTCGGCCGCCCATGCCAGGGCCGCGCGGAGGTCGTCGGCCACCAGGTCGAACCTGGCCCGCCAGTCCTGCCGCGCCACCGCCAGTCCGGCGGCCTGGGCCAGGCACCAGCGCAGGTGCCTGGTTCGGGCGTCGGCCAGTTCGCCGGTCTCGGTGAGGCGTTCCGTCCCGTACTGGCGGATGGTCTCCAGCGCGCGGTACTCCGTGCCGGCGGCGGAGGCCGTCACCGTGAGCAGGCTCTGCTCGGCGAGCCGGGCCAGTCCGTCGGCGACCAGGCCCTCCTCCACCCCGGTCACCTCGGCCGCCGCCGTGACGGTGAACGGCGACACGAACACCGACACCCGCCGCAGCAGCGCCCGGTCGGACGGATCCAGCAGGGCATGGCTCCAGTCCAGCGCCGCCCGCATCGAACGGTGCCGCTCGTCGGCCCGCGAGCCGCCGGTGAGCATCCTGAGCGGATGGGACAGGGCCGCGGTGATGCCGTCCAGCCCGAGCGTGGGGTATCGGGCGGCGGCCAGTTCGATCGCCAGCGCCATCCCGTCCAGCCGCTCGCAGATCACGGAGATCCGTTCCCTGAGCGACGCGCCAGGAACGGAGTCCGGCACCGGATCATCGATCCTGGGATCCAGCGTGCGGGCCGGCTCGGGATCGGTTCCGGGGGCCGGTGTGAGGGCCGCGGTTCCGGGGGTCGGTGTGCGGCCGGGCTCAAGATCGGTTCCGTGGTTCGGGGCGGGGGTGAGGTTCAGGGGGTGGCCGGCTGCCGCGGCTCGTTCCAGGAACAGGGCGACCGCGTCCGAGCCGCCGTCGGTGCTCAGTGAGAGGCGCGGGACCGGATACACCCGTTCGAACGGGACCATCAGCCGGGCCCGGCTGGTGGCCAGCACCGTCACACGGGGGCAGGCCGCGAGCAGTCGTTCGAGGAACAGGGCCACCCCGTCCACCACCTGCTCGCAGTTGTCCAGGATGAGCAGGGCGTGCCGGTCGCCCAGGGCGGCGAGGACGGACTCGGTGAGGTCGCGGCCGGGCTGTTCGCCGAGGCCGAGCGCGCCGGCGACCGCGGTGGCGATCATGCCGGGGTCGGCGACCGGGACCAGGTCGACGAACCAGACCCCGTCGGGGTGGTCGCCGGCGGCGTCCGCGGCCACGGCCAGTGCCAGCCGGGTCTTGCCCACCCCGCCGGGCCCGACGGCGGTGACCTGGCGGTGGGTTCTGATGAGTTCGGTCAGCCTGGCCCGCTCGTTCACCCGGCCGACGAACGAGGTCAGCGGAGCCGGCAGACCGGGGGCCGGGCGTGAGGGGCCGGAGCCGGGCGGCTCGGGTGCGCGCTGGGCCAGCGCCCGCCGGTCCGGCGCCTCCAGCTTGCGCAGCAGCGAGGAGACGTGGCTCTCCACGGTACGGACCGAGATGCACAGCCTGGCCGCGATCTCGGCGTTGCTGAGATGGGCACCGACCAGCTCCAGGACCTCGGCTTCACGAGGTGATATCTCCGCTTCTGCCAGCACCGTCCTAGTTTGCCGTATCCGTTGGCGCCACTCCCCCGTGCATCCGTAGTGCGAATCCGTGGTCGGTTCCGTGGTCGCCACGGATGTGGGAGGACCGGCCCGGGCGCGAGGCTGAGGGCACGAAGACAGCGGGCCGGCGACGGCCCCGACCGCAAGGAGCGACCATGACCACCTCGTCCCCCCAGGGCATCAAGACCGTGCTGCACCCCGTCTCCGACCTGGCGAAGGCCAAGGCCGTGTACGCGGCCCTGCTCGGCGTCCAGCCGCAGACCGACGCGTCCTACTACGTCGGCTTCGATGTCGCCGGCCAGCACATCGGCCTGGTGCCGAACGGCGGGCCGCAGGGCATGACGGCGCCGGTGGCGTACTGGCACGTACCGGACATCGAGGCGAAGCTGGCCGAGCTGACCGCCGCCGGCGCCACCGTGCGGGAGCCCGTGCACGAGGTCGGCGGCGGCCGGGTGACGGCCACCGTGACCGACCCCGACGGCAACGTCCTCGGGCTGCTCCAAGACCGGTAAACACCCCCACATCACGACAAATCTGGAAGGACCAGCCATGACCACCATGTTCGCCTCCGTCACCCTGGAGACCCCCGACCCCGCGTCCGCGGACGCCTTCTACGCGGCGTTCGGCCTGAGCCCGTACGTGAGCGTGCGCGCCTCCGACGCGCCGGCGGCCGGGTTCCGCGGGTTCGCGCTGTCCCTCGTGGTCTCCCAGCCGGGAGACGTGGACGCCCTGGTCGGCGTCGCACTCGACGCCGGCGCCACGACGCTGAAGCCGGCCACGAAGGGGTTCTGGGGGTACGGCGCCGTCGTCCGCGCCCCCGACGGGACGATCTGCAAGATCGCCACCTCGAAGAAGAAGGACTCCGGGCCCGTCACCCGGCGCATCGACCAGGTCGCGCTGCTGCTGGGCGTGGCGGACGTCAAGGCCAGCAAGCGCTTCTACGTCGATCGCGGCCTGGCCGTGGCCAGGAGCTTCGGCGGCAAGTACGTCGAGTTCGACACCCCGTCCTCGGCCGTCACGCTGGCGCTCTACCCGCGCCGCGCGCTCGCCAAGGACACCGGCATGCCCCAGGAGGAGGGCACCGGCTCGCACGGGATCGTGATGGGCGGCGCCGCAGGTCCCTTCACCGACCCCGACGGTTTCGTCTGGGAGGCGGAGGCGGCGCACGCCCTCTGACGTGCGGTGATGTCTTCCGGGCCGGCCAGCGGGTAGGTGACGTCGCGTTGACACGCTCCCCCGCGGGCAGGGCCGGACGCGGTGGCCCCCGGGCCGCCGTGCCCGCCGATCGGAGGGACTTTGAGATGACATCGCCGGCTGACGGGGCGGCCCGACGCCGAGCGGCGGATGCTGGGCGGGGCGCGTCGCGCAGCGTGGCGCTCGCCGAGCTGTCCCGGTGGAACGACCACGACCTGGAGGCCGTGGGGCGGCTGGCCGAGCCGATGTCGTACGACCCCGGCAGCGACACGTACCGGCCCATCCCGTGGGAGGAAGCGTTCGCCCTGGTCGGCGAGGCGTTGCGCGGGCTGGACAGCCCGCATCGGGCCGCGTTCTACACCTCGGGGCGGCTCGGGAACGAGGCGACCTTCCTCTACCAGCTCTGGGTCCGCGAGTACGGCACGAACAACCTGCCGGACTGCTCCAACATGTGCCACGAGGCGAGCGGCCGGGCGCTGACGGCGGCGATCGGCACCGGCAAGGGCACGGTCGACCTCAACGACTGGGAGCAGGCCGACGCGATCTGGCTGATGGGCGACAACGCCGCGACGAACGCGCCGCGGATGCTGACGTGGCTGGCCGAGGCCGACCGGCGCGGCGCGCAACTCGTTCACGTCAATCCGCTGATCGAGGCGGCGTCGCGGCGGACGATCGTGCCGCACGAGTTCATCGACATGGCGACCTTCCGTACGACGAGGACCGGCACGATGAACGTCCAGGGGCCCCTGGGCGGACCTGGTCAGCGGGCCGGGCGTGGAGGAGGAGGCGATCCGCCGGCTGGCCGACTCCTATCTGCCGTCCGAACGGGTGATCATCGCCTGGTGTCTGGGCCTGACGCAGCACGAGCACGGCGTCGACACCATCAGGGAGATCGTCAACGTGCTGATGCTGCGGGGCAACCTCGGTCGCGAGGGAGCGGGCCCGTGCCCCGTCCGCGGGCACAGCAACGTGCAGGGCAACCGCACCTGCGGCGTCGACAACCGTCCCGGCGCGGCGTTCCTCGACCGGCTGGCGGAGGTCTGCGGGATCGATCCGCCGCGCGAGCCGGGCCTGGGCACCGTGGGCGCGATCGAGGCGATGCGCAGGGGCGAGGTGAAGGTGTTCGTCGCGCTCGGGGGCAATTTCGCGCCGGCCACGCCCGATCAGGCGTACACGTTCGAGGCGCTGCGTACCGGGCCGTCCGCTACGAGATCCCGCCGGGGTGCGCCGCAGGCTACATGCCGGAGCTCAACGTGCTGTGCGGGATCGCCGACGTCAGTACGCAGAGCGCCCCACCCATCACGAAACACCTGGTCGTGGAGGTGACGCCCGCGCGAGGCCCCGGCACCGGCCGGCTGACGGCGGCGTTCCAGCGCGGGGCGGTGTGTCGCCGCCCCTGTCAGGGCTCCGCCGCCGCGAGGGTGAACGTGGCCACGGCGCAGGCGACCAGCAGGATCACGCCGACGGCGAGGACCCAGCCGGGTCCGGCCAGGACGGTCATGGCGACGCCCAGGACCAGCGTGGCCCCGGCGAACGCCGCGTGCCGGGAGCGCGCGACACCCCGTCCGGCGGGCCGGGCGGTGGGCTCGGCGGCGGCAGGGGTCGCGCCGTGGTCGAGGTCGCCGCGCAGGAAGAGCCGGAACAGCAGGAACAGCGCCGGAAACAGCACGACCACCCCGATCACGGCCGTGACGACGACGGCCGTCAGGGTCGAGTGCCCGGCCGCGGCCTGGTCGAGCGTGAGCCCGCGCAGCACGTACGGCCGCTGCGCCAGGGCCCAGCCGGCGACCATGGCCGCGACGGCGAGCGCCGCCGAGGCGCGGGCAGGGCCGAAGCGGTGCCGCCAGACCAGCGCCAGGGTGGCCAGGCCCGCCAGGCCGGAGACGGCGACCATCACCGCGCCCCCGTCGCTGGTCAGCCCGGCGGACAGCGCGGGCGCGTCGTACCGGACGACGATGAGCCCGGCCAGGGCGATCGCGCCCGCGCAGCCGCCCGCGACGAGGGCGCGGTTACGGAAGGCCGGCTCCAGCGGCTTGGACCCCAGCCGGCCCGCGTCGGCCGCCAGGTAGACGGCCGACAGATAGGCGCCGGCGGCGACGGCGAGCGCGCCGATGAGCACCGAGGTGGGGTTCAGCCAGCTGGTGACCAGGTCTCCCGCGGCGTTGCCGACGGGGACGCACCCCGAGGCGATCCCGCCCGCGACCGTGCCCAGCGCGAACGGCGTCAGGATCGACGAGAGGGCGAACAGGTACTCGACCGGCCGCTCGCCGGGAGCGCCGTCGAGCTGGCCGCGCAGCGCGTAGGAGGCGCCGCGCAGGATGATCCCGACGGCCGCGATGAACAGCGGCACCGCCAGCGTGGACATGATCGAGCCGAACGCGACCGGGTACGCCGTCCAGCACACGACCAGCACGAAGACCAGCCACACGTGGTTGGCCTCCCAGACGGGCCCCATCGCGTGCCGCGCGTGATGGCGCAGGTCGTCGCCGCTCCCCCGCCCGCCGGCCAGCAGCGTCCACAGGCCCGCGCCGAAGTCCGCGCCCGCCAGCACGGTGTAGGCGGCGAGGCCGGCGAGGATGAGCAGCATCGGGATCTCAGTCATGGTGCTCCTCCAGCGGCACGCGGCTGAACCGGTGCAGCAGCCACCAGACCCCGCCGGCGAGTCCCAGGTAGACGACGATCAGCGTGCCGTAGCCGATGGGGATGCCGGACGCGCCGGTCACCGCCTGGCCGGTGCGCATCACCCCGTACACGACCCAGGGTTGCCGCCCGACCTCCGTGGTGACCCAGCCGGCGAGGAGGGCGACGACCGACAGGGGCCCGGCCGCGACGACCGCGCGGTAGAACCAGGGCGAGCCGGGCAGCCGTCTGTGGCGCAGCCGTACGTAGAGGAAGACCACGCCGAGCAGGGCCAGCAGCGAGCCGATGCCGATCATGCTCTGGAAGGCGATCCTGACCACGTTGACCGGCGGGAGGTCCTGCGCCGGCACCGTGTTCAGGCCGATGACCGTCGCGTCGGGGTCGTGGAAGGCGAGCAGGGACAGCAGGCGCGGGATCTCGATGCCGTGGACGACCTCGGAGCCGTCGTACCAGCCCAGCAGGTGCTCGGACGCGCCGCGCGTGGTCCGCCCGAGCCCTTCGAGCGCGGCCAGCTTCACCGGCTGGTGCCGGGCGATCTCGCGCGCGGCCCAGTCGCCGATGACGATCTGCAGCGGCGCGGCGACCGCCGCGGCCGACAGCGCGACGGTCAGGGCCGTGCGGTGGTAGCGGCTCCAGCGGCCGCGCAGGAAGCCCCACGCGTACGGAACGGCGATGAGGAAGCCGGCGACGATGTACCCGGCGAAGTACATGTGCACGAACTCGTGCCAGAAGAACTCGTTGGCGAACAGCGCCGACCACGGGCGCGCCTCGACGGCCCGGCCGTCCCGCAGCACGAAGCCGCCGGGATGGTTCATCCAGCCGTTGACGGAGATCACGAACCACGACCCCGTGATTCCGGCGGCCACCACCGGGATGCCCATGAGGAAGTGCGTGCGCGGACGCAGCCGGTCCCAGCCGTAGACGTAGATCGCGATGAAGATGGCCTCGATGAAGAACGAGAAGCCCTCCATGGTGAAGCCGAGGCCGAACACGTTGCCGAAGCTCGCCATGAAGCCCGGCCACAGCAGCCCCAGCTCGAAGCTGAGGATCGTGCCCGTCACGACGCCGATGGCGAACAGCGCCAGCATCACCTTGGACCAGCGCCGGGCAAGCGTGCGGTAGAGCTCGTCACCGGTCCGCAGCCAGCGCCACTCGCAGAACAGCACCATCGCCGGGAAGGCGATGCCGAAGCACACCAGCGGGATGTGCACGACGAACGACAGCGCCTGCATCTGCCGGGCCTCGAACAGGTACTCCTGGTCCACTGCCGCGAACGCGCCCGCGACGACCGTGATCATCCGCACTCCCCCTCGCTGTACGCGGGGGAGGTCAGGACTGCGTACGGCCCTGTTGCCGCAGGTTACGCCGCGGGTGGGGGTGAGAGGGCGTTCTCGTGTGGTGTGTCGCGGTTTCGCTCAGCCGGACCGTGGGGCTTCGAGCGGGACGCGGCCGACGCCGCCGAGGATGCCGCCCTTGTCCAGGCCGGGGGCGATGATCGGGTCGTCGTTGCGCCAGTCCTGGACCGGCACGAGGCCGGGTTCGAGCAGTTCCAGCCCGTCGAAGTAGGTGCGCACCATGGCGCGGTCGCGCCAGTGCAGCACGCCGGAGGTCGTGCGCCGGTAGACCTCCTCGGTGCCGGCCTTCCGCTCGCCGGAGCTGTACCCCTCCTCCACGTACGCGTGCGAGATGATCAGATGGCTGCCCGGCACCAGCGGCTCGCGCAGGGTCCTGACGATACCGGCCACCTCGTCGTCGTCGGAGAGGTAGTGGAACAGCGCGACGGCCAGGACCGCCACCGGCTCGCTGAAGTCGAGGTGGCGGGCGGCGGCGCCGAGCAGGCCCTTGGGGTCGTGCGCGTCGCCTTCGACGATCACCGTGTGGGGGTCGCCGGTCAGCAGCGCACGGGCGTGGACCAGTACGACCGGGTCGTTGTCGGAGTAGACGACCCTGGCGTCGGGGATGATCCGGTGGGCGACCTGGTGCACGTTGTCCTGGGTGGGCAGGCCGGTGCCGATGTCGAGGAACTGGCGCACGCCGGCCCTGGCGGCCGCCTCCACCGCGCGGACCAGGAAGCCGCGGTTCGCCCGCGCCATCTCCCTTACGTCGGCGCCGCCCTTGCTGCTCAACTGCAGGATGCGCTCGGCGGCTTCACGGTCGGCGGGGAAGTTGTCCTTGCCGCCCAGAAAGTAGTCGTACATCCGGGCGACGGTGGGGACGTTCGGGTCGATCTTCCCCGTGGGTCGCTCACTCTCGGTCACGCGTCACCCTTCTCTGCCTTATGACCGCATCTTAGGGGGGATCGCCGTTCTGTGATCGGATCTTTCGCGGTCTTCCTCCCGGTTTTCCGCCGGACCCGGGCGTTCAGGACGGGGTCCCCCGAGACGGGTCGCGACGCGACGGACCGCTTCGGCGGAAGGCGGTGCCACACCTGTGATAGAGTTCTACACGTTGCAGTTATGGCACCCATAGTGACTTTGCGCGCCTGACAGATGTGATCTGCAGGCGCGTTTTTCGTTTACCGGTCTTCTCCGGATGGGCTCATCGCGGCGACACGAGATCCGCGCGGTGCGGATTCTCTCGTTCCTGCAATTTCTGAAGGAGATCGACATGGCTACTGGAACCGTGAAGTGGTTCAACTCCGAAAAGGGCTTCGGCTTCATCGCGCAGGACGGCGGCGGCGCCGACGTCTTCGCGCACTACTCCAACATCGTCTCCAACGGTGGCTACCGCGAGCTGACCGAGGGTCAGAAGGTGTCGTTCGACGTCGTGCAGGGTCAGAAGGGCCCGCAGGCGGAGAACATCGTAGCCGCCTGATCAGGCGAGCAGCATGAGGGCGGGCCCGCACCCTTCGGGGGGCGGGCCCGTTCTCGTTCCTCCGGCGGGCCGTTCCAGGGTCACGGCGGGCAACCGGAAGGTCTGCTTACCGGCACTTCTCGGCCGGCTTCGCCGGGCCAGGGTATGAATTCCACCAGTATCTGATGGTTTCGGTCGCTTTATCTCCCGGTAAGGACCATAATCAAGCCAATGAGGCCCTATCAAGCCGCCACCCGGCGCCAGCTGCCTACCAGCCCCTTCAAAGTCCCCGACGTGCCCCCGCCGCCGATTGAGCAATTCGTCACGGGCGACCAGGTGAGTCACGACAAATACGGCCTTGGCCGCGTGATCGCCGTGCACCAGGACGTCGCCGTGATCGTCGACTTCGGCTCGGAGACCTACCGGCTGACCGCACCGTACGCCAAGCTCGAGAAGCTGTAGTCACCGCGCGCGACCACTGAACGCCGTCGGCACCGCGCGATCCGCAGGCGCGGTGACCAGCGCACCGCAGGCGACGGAGCCGGCGCAGGCGCGGTGATGCCGTGATGTCGTGGTGCCGTGCGATTTGTGCTCCGAGCGAGCGAAAGGCGGGCACGGGCCGCAGCCCGCACCCGCCCCCCAGTCGTCCTAGCCGCAGTGCTCGGACGGACTGTCGTAGACGTTCGTCCCGGCCTTGCCGCCCCACTTGACGCACTGGCCGGCCGCCGAGGCACGCACCGGGCCCGCGTAGTAGGCGAAGTTGCCGCTGTCGGTGACGCGAGCCTTGCCCTTGACCTCCAGGTACGCGCTGGTCGCGCTGGCCGTGCCGATCGAGGTCTTCTTGATCGTGGCCACGCAGTTGTAGCCGTTGGCCGTGTTGTAGAGCAGGTAGACCGTGCCGGCCGAGCCCAGGGCGGCCGAGTCGATCACCTTGTAGCCGCTGCCGCACACCGATTCCGGCGTGTGCGGGTTGGTGGGGCTGCCGCCGCCACCGGTGACGTACTGCATGTACGTGTTCCAGTTCCAGTTGCCGCCCGGGTCGGTGTGGTCGGTGCCCGGGACCTGGCTGTGGCCGACGATGTGCGTGCGGTCCTTGGGGATGCCGTACCGGTCGGCGATGTTGCGGGTCAGCGCGGCCGAGGAGCGGTACATCGCGTCGGTGAACCACGAGGCGTCGTTCACGAAGCCCTCGTGCTCGATGCCGACCGAGCGCCGGTTGTAGTCGCCGGCGTGGAAGGCCCGGTCCTTCTCCCGCACCATCTGGGTGACGGCGCCGTCCGACGAGCGCACCACGTAGTGGGAGCTGACCTTCGCGGCCGGGTTCTGGAACCAGGAGATCGTCCCGGCGTAGGAGCCCTGCGCCACGTGGATGACGATCCGGTCGATCGTGTCGCTGGACGGGCGGCTGGACACCGCGTAGTTGGCGCTGTTGGCCGCCACCCACGTCGCCTGCGGGTAGTCGACCGCGGCGGCGGCGAGCGTGCTGGGGCCGTCCAGGTCCTTGGCCTTGGCGTACGCGCCGCGGTCGGGCTCGACGGTGCGCGGTTTGACCGTGACGCTCTCGCCGCCGGTCGTGGTGGCGCGCACGCCCTGCGCCATCAGGTCGTAGACGGTGTCGGCGTACAGGCGGGCCACGTCGGGGGAGGTGGCGCCGCCGTAGCGGGCGACGGCGCCGTACCAGCGGGCCGGGTCCTTGCGGGCGGCGGCGTCCAGGCCCTGCTTGTCGGCGTGGGCGCGCAGCACGGCCGCCCCGCCGGCGATGTTGGCGGCGTCGTCGCTCTTGAGCGCGGAGACGGGCCGCTCGGTGAGCTTGGCCGCGCGCTCCAGCGTGCGGGAGGTGACCAGGTGCATCACGCCGTAGCCGCCGCTGGCGCTGGGCTCGCCGGCGTGTCCGTCCAAATGGGTCTCGGCGTAGGCGAGGGAGACCAGCAGGTCACGCGGCACCTCGTACGTGTCCGCCGCCTTGGCGAACGCCCCTGTCACGGGCTCCGCGGCGGACGTGGCCGCGGCGGGATGGCCGATCAGCAGCGAGGCGGGGATCAGCGCGCCGGTCAGCAGCACGGCTGAGCGGCGCAGTCGGGCTCGCACAGTGTTCTCTCCTCAGGAAGGAAACGGGGGTGTGGTCCGGGAACGCCGGCGCGGGGGGCGCGCCCGCGCGTTT
>NZ_BAAAMU010000161.1:0-12127 GCF_039529435.1 Nonomuraea maheshkhaliensis | reverse complement strand
GATCGAAACGCGCCGGCGCGCCCCCCGCGCCGGCGCGTTTCGATCCGACGCGCCGCGCCCGGGCGCGGAGTACGCGCGGGCGCGGCACGCTCTCAGTCGCGGTGCGGTGTCAGTCGCCGTGCGGTGTCAGTCGCGGCGCGGTGTCGGTCTCAGCGCGGTGTCGGTCGCGGTGCGGTGTCGGTCGCGGTGCGGTGTCAGTCGCAGTGCTCGAACGCGCTGGTGTAGGTGCTCGACCCGGCCTTGCCGCCCCACTTGACGCACGTGCCGGACGCGGAGGCCCGCACCGGGCCCGCGTAGTAGCCGAAGTTACCGCTGTCGGTGACGCGGCTCTTGCCCTTGACCTCCAGGAACGCGCTGGTCGCGGTGTTCTTGCCGAGCGAGGTCTTCTTGATCGTGGCCACGCAGTTGTTGCCGTTGCCCGCGTTGTAGAGCAGGTAGGCGGTGCCGGCCGAGCCGAGGGCGGCGGAGTCGATCACCTTGTAGCCGCTGCCGCACACGGACGCCGCGGTGTGCGGGTTGGTGCTGCCACCACCGCCGCAGCTGTTCTTCGAGGTCAGCGTCTGGTTCGGGTAGCCGAACGTGACGCCGTTGAAGACGGCCTTGCGGACGTTGGCCGGGTAGCTGGCGCCGTTGCGGATCTCGAAGTGCAGGTGCGGGCTGATGTTGTTGCCCGGCTTGCTGGTGTTGCCGACCGTGCCGAGCTTCTGGCCCTGGCGGACCTGGGTGCCGGCGCTGACGGAGCGCGCGTTCAGGTGCGCGTAGTACGACGTCCAGCCGCCCCCGTGGTCGAGTTTGACCAGGTTGCCGTAGCCGTTCGTGGAGCCCTGGTGGGCGGAGATGACCACGGTGCCGGCCGCGGCGGCCACGACGGTGTCGCCGAGGTCGGCGTTGGCGGTGCCGCCGCGGTTGAAGTCGATCTCGTACGAGCGGTGCGCGCTGCTGCCGCTGGAGTTGCCGGTCCAGCTCTGGCCGCAGGGGAAGGGCAGCTGGAAGCTGGGCGCGGCCAGGGTGGAGACGTCGGGCACGTCCACCTGGTCCGGTGGGTTGTTCTGGTCCTGCCCCGGGCCCGTGGTCGGCGTCCCGGTCGGGGCCGCGCTCGGCGTGGGAGCGGGCGTGGGGGCGGCGGAGGCGGCCTGTCCGGCCATGAGCCCGCACGTTAGGACGAACCCCACCGTAAGCACCCTGCTGGCTCTCATAAGGATCCTTTCCGTACGGCTCCGGGGGCGAGGCCGGCCCGGAGCCGAGCATGATCAAATGGATCTCAGGACGTGCGCTTGCTGGGGGTCAAGATTGCGAGTACGGCATACAGAGAACATCCAAAATCGGTATAAAGACGAAGCCAGCCCGAACGAACAACCCGGCAATGGTTGCAATACCTCCAGCTGAGGAGTAGGTGCGGTCATAGTGGTTGATCAGCCAACATTCGCGGTCCTGGGCCCGTTACAGGTCAGGGCCGCGGACCAGAGCGTGCGCATCGCGGGCACCAAGCCGCGGCTGCTGCTCGCCACGCTGCTGCTCGACGCGAACCAGGTGGTCGCCTCCGACGCCCTGATCGAAGTGCTGTGGACCGGCAACCCGCCCTCGTCCGCCACGGCCAACCTGCGCACGTACGTCAGCTCCTTACGCGGCGTCCTCGGCGCGGTGGAGGCGCGCATCGCCGCCCATCCGTCCGGTTACGCCATCGAGGTGGAGGCGGAGCGGCTGGACCTGCTGCTGTTCGAGGACCTGGTGGCCAGGGCGCGGGCGAGCGCGCGTACCGAGGAGGCGGCCGCCCGGCTGCGCCGGGCGCTCGCGCTGTGGCGCGGTACCCCGCTCGGAGACCTGCCCGCCAGCCCCGTGTGGGACGCGCGGCTGCGCTCGCTCACCCAGGCCAGGCTGGCCGCGGCCGAGGAGCTGATCGCGGTCAAGCTCGCCGCCGGCGAGCACACCTCCGCCGTCGAGGACCTGCGCGAGCTGATCGGCGAGCACCCCTACCGCGAGGACCTCTGGCAGCGGCTCATCCTGGCCCTGCACCACACCGGCAGGCGAGCCGAGGCGCTGCACGCCTACACGGCCGTCCGACGGCAGCTCATCGAGGATCTCGGCGTCGAACCCGGCCAGGACCTGCGCGAGGCGCACGCCCTCGTCCTGGCCGGAGAGCGCGTCCTGGCCGGAGAGTCCGTGTCCGCCTCCATGCCCGCGCCCGCCTCCGCACCCGTGCCCGCGTCCGTCGTGGGCCCTCCCCCGCCCTACCAGTTGCCGGCCGACATCCCCGACTTCACCGGCCGGGCCGCGGCCGTCGCCGCCCTGACCAGGTCGCTGTCCGCCCAGGAGCTCGCGCCCGAGGGGCCACCGTCGATCGCCATGGTCGTCGGGCCGCCAGGGGTCGGCAAGACCGCGCTGGCCGTGCACTGCGCCCACGCCGTACGCGGCGGCTACCCGGCCGGGCAGCTGCACCTGTGTCTCGGCGGCACCGACGCGACCCCCGCCGACCCAGCGGAGCTGCTGGCCGAGGCGCTGCGCGCGCTGGGCGTCCTCGACGCGGCCCTGCCGCCCACCGTGCACGAACGCTCCGCGCTCTACCGCTCCCTGCTGGCCGAGCGGCCGATGCTCGTCTTCCTCGACGACGCGGCCGACGCCGCCCAGGTCCGCGCCCTGCTGCCCGGCAACGGCTGCGCCGTCCTGGTCACGAGCCGCCGCCGGATCACCGAACTGCCCGGCACGCGGCTGCTGGAGCTGGACGTCCTGCCGCCCGAGGAGGCGGAAGAGCTGCTCGGGCGCATCGTCGGCCCGTCGCGGCTGGCCGCCGAACGGCAGGCCGCCCTGGCCATCCTCGACTCCTGCGGCCACCTGCCCCTGGCCGTCCGGGTGGCCGGCGCCCGCCTGGCCGGCCGTCCCGGCTGGCCGCTCAGCGTGCTCCAGCAGCGCCTGGCCGACGAGTCCAGCAGGCTCGACGAGCTGCGCGCGGGCGACCTGGAGGTACGCGGCTCCTTCGAACGCAGCACCCGCCGCCTGACCAGCGAGGCGGCCACCACCTTCCGCGCGCTCGGCCTGCTCGGCCCCGCCTCCGTGCCGGGCTGGGTGGCCGACGCCGTGCTCGGCCGGCACCGCAGCGAGGCCGTCGTGGACTCCCTCGTGGACGCCAACCTCGTCCGCCTGGACGGCACCGACGCCCTCGGCCAGCCCCGCTACCGGCTGTACGACCTGATGCGCTGCCAGGCCAGGCAGCAGTCCGGCGGCGAGGCGGAGCGGCAGGCGCTCGCCCGCGTGCTCGGCGGCTGGACCAGCGCCACCGGTCACGCCACGGCCCGTCTGCCCACCACCCTGTTCAGCCTGACCCCCGATGAGCCCGCCCCCTGGAGCCTGCCGGACGAGACCCTGGCCCGGCTGACCTCCGACCCGCTGTCGTGGTTCGAGGCCGAGCGCCAGTCGCTGGTGGAGGCCGTGCAACTGGCCGCAGGGACCGGGCTGGCCACCTCCGCGTGGGGGCTGGCCGCCGCCCTCGTCCCCTACTTCGACCTGCACTGCCGCTTCGAGGAGTGGCAGCTCACGCACCGGCTGGCGCTCGACAGCGCCCGCGCGGCCGGCGACCGCCGCGGCGAGGCCGCCATGCTCCGCGGTCTCGGCCAGGTCTGCCTCTACCAGGACCGCTACGCCGAGGCCTGCGACATGCTCAAGCGCGCCCGGACGATCTTCCGCGAGCTGGGGGACGTACGCGGCGAGGCGATCTCGATCTGCGGGCTGGGCGCGGCCAGCCAGTTCTCCGGCGAGCATCTGCGGGCGCTCGGGTCCTTCCGGCACGCCCTGGCCATGTTCCTGGCCGTCGGCGACCGCAGCGGCGAGGCGTACGCGCGGCAGGCGATCGGGCGTATCTACCTGTCGCTGCAGGACCTGCGCCAGGCGTCCAGGTGGCTGTCCGAGGCGCTGCGGCTGGCCAGGGAGCTCGGCGACGCCCACCGCGAGGGCTGCGTCTCGATGCACCTGGGCCGGCTGCACGACCTGAAGGCCGACGCCGACGAGGCGATGCGCTGCCAGGGGCGGGCCCTGGACATCTTCGAGACGCTCGGCGACCGGCACTGCGGGGCGTACGCGATGCAGAGTCTGGGCGGCCTCCAGGTGGCCAGGGGCGAGCGGTCGGACGGCTCCGACCGCCTGCGGGCGTCGCTGGCGGTCTTCCAGCAGCTCGGCGACCGCAGCGGGGAGGCGGCCTCGTTCCAGACGCTCGGCGAGCTGTACCGCTCGGCCGGGCGGACGGCGCTGGCATCCAACTACCTGCACCGGGCCGTCGAGCTGCGCCAGGAGCTGCGCGAGGGCGCCGGTCTGCGATGACGGCGCCCGGGGTCGCGTACGGCGCAGGCGCGAAGGCGGCGTGCGGTGCCGGTGGGCGGTGGCGCCTGCCGGGGGGCCACCGGAAGCCGACGGGAGGTTACGTCAGGGTCGTCCTCACGGCTCTGTACGCTGCCCCTCCGTCTCGCTACCGTAGGGATCGACAGCGGCCGGTCAGGCCGCTTCCGGCTCCTCATCTCAGGGGAGGGTGCACGTGCGGGAATTGACGTTCGCCACACAGAGACTGCCCGGGGTGAGCGTGATCTCCGTCGCGGGTGAGATCGACGCCATCACCGCCGGTCAGCTCGACCGCTACCTTCAGGCGAGCCGGCGCGCGCCGCACGAACATCTGGTCATCGATCTCAGCGACGCGCAGTTGCTGGGCAGCGCCGGTCTCCGGGTCCTGCTCAACACGCACGCCTTCGCCCGCCAGCACGGCGGCAGCCTGCGGCTGGCCGCGCCGCATCCCAAGCTGGCCAGCATGATGCGGATCACCTGCGCGCACACGGTGCTGAGCGTCCACGACTCGGTCGAGCAGGCCGTCCTGGCCGCGCTGCAGTCCGGCGAGCCCGCCGCCGCCGCGCAGGTGTGAGCGGCTGCGGGTCCCGTCCGGACACGTCCGGACACGTCCGGGGACACGCCAGACCCGCCGTCCCGGGGCGGATGTCATCCCGGTCCGGCGGGTCAGCGCACTGGCGTGGCAGCGAGCGTCCCTGACGGAGGTCAGTCCAGCTCTTCCGGCCACCACCAGTTACCGTCGTCCCACTTGTCCGGCTTGACCTCGTCCTTGACCGGCTCTTCCTTGACCGGCTTGACCGTCTTCACCGGAGTCGGCTTGACCACGTCGTGATGACGCTCGAAGTGGTGCCTCGGGTTGCGGTTGCGCGAGTGGTTGCGGTTGTCGACGATGACGTCGATCCGCGGCGGGCGGTAGTGCGGGTTGCGCAGGATCGGCTTCTCCCGCGGGACGTACCTCGGCTTGTAGACGGGCTTGCTCGGCGCCGGCGGACCTCCGGCCTGGACGGTGGAGAAGCCGGCGTTCGCGCTGGCCACCCCCATGCCCAGAGGCAGAAGCATGGCGGTGGCGGCCGCACCGGTCAGAGCTAGCGCCGCGAACAGCCCATGGCGCGGCGCGCGCGATTGCGGAATTCTAGTATTCACGTGCTCTCGTTTCCGTTCATGGATATTTCGGCCAGAAGCCGGCGTCCGCTTCATTAGCGGGCGCCCAGACGGAAGCAGACGTACCCATGCAGATGTTCTCAGTTACCTCCTTAAACCCAAACAACCCGTCAAAGCCCACAGACCCCATTCGTTGCGAGCGTCCCGTCGCGCCACGAACCGCCACTCTTGTCGCCCAGCGCATCGCCACTCGGGCGGGCCGGTCGTGCGCGTCCCCAGACCGGTGAGGCCGGGTCAGACCGGATCAGGCCGCGTCGTCGGGCCGGGTCGAGAGGCCGGGTCGAGAGGCCGGGTCGCGAAGCCGGGTCAGCCGCCGGTCGACTCGCGGGCGACCAGGGAGAACGGGCTGACGAACTCGCGCGGCGCCTGCCTGGCCCTGCCCTTCTCCGCCATCCGCTTGACCAGGAACCCGACGGCCGTGCCGGCCATGAGCGCGTGGTCGGGGTCGATCGACGACAGCGACGGCACGCTGTAGGCCCCTTCGGCGATGTTGTCGAAGCCGATGACCTTGACGTCGTGCGGCACCCGCAGCCCGCTGTCGGCCAGGCCGCGCAGCGCGCCGATCGCGACCGTGTCGGTCACGCAGAAGACGCCGTCGAACCCGCCCCCCGACCCGGCCAGGCGGCGCGCGGCCGCCGCCCCCTGCTCCATCGTCAGCTGCTCGATGGGGGCCACGAGCCGCGGATCGAACGGGAGGCCCGCCTCGTCGAGCGCCTCGCGATAGCCGTCGTAACGCAGGCTGGAGACGTCGACCTCGCCCCGCTGCGGGCCGTCGATGAGCGCGACGCGACGGCAGCCTCGCTCGACGAGGTGACGGGTCGCGGCCCTGGCGCCCTCGCTGTTGGGCATCGCCACGTGGTCCACGGGCCCGTCGAAGATGCGCTCCCCCAGGATCACCACGGGATGGTCGACCCTCAGCAGGTCGGTGTCGGCCGGGCCGAGCCCTACCGTGCTGAGGATGAGGCCGTCGTAGAGCCGGTTACGGGACAGGGCGAGGGCGGCGAGCTCGCCCTCGCGCGAGGCGCCGGTCTGCTCGATGGCGACCCTGAGGTGGTGTCCTGCCGCCACCTTGATGATCTCGGCGGCGAGCTGGCCGTAGTAGGGGCGGTCGATCTCGGGGACGGCCAGGCCGATCGTCCCGGTGCGTCCGGTGCGCAGGTTGCGGGCCGCGACGTTGACCCGGTAGTCGAGCTCGTCGATGGCCCGCAGCACGCGCTCGCGGGTCTCGCTCTTGACGTGGGGATGGTCGTTGATGACGTGGGAGACGGTCATGGGCGAGACTCCTGCGGCCTTGGCCACGTCCTGTATCGTCACCACGCCAGCATCCTTTCACGCCCCCGGAACCCCGCCCGCCTCAGCGCTGCCGTGCCGTCATTTGCGCGCGAATATCGTCCTATTTTGCAGTAAGTTGCGATTTGTGACATTGCGAGAGCTTTCATGAGTGCCCACGACATCGAGGTGATGCGGCAGGCGGTGCTGCGCTTTCTCGGCTCGCTCGACCCGGAGCGAAAGGCCGCGGCGACGGCCGCGTTCGGCTCGCCCGAGCGTACCGAGTGGTTCTACCTGCCCGGCCCCCGTCCGGGGCTGCCGCTGGTCGAGATGACCTCGGCCCAGGAGGAGCTGGCCCTCGCCCTGCTGGAGATCGGCTGCGGCGCCGGCGGCGCGCGTACGGCCATGGGCGTGATCGAGCTCGAACGCGTCCGCCGCCGCCTGGTGACCGGCGTGGACGAGATCGACGGCGACCGCTACTGGTTCCGGGTGTTCGGCGATCCGGCCGGCCCGGCCCCGTGGATGTGGCGGATCAACGGCCACCACCTCGCCGTGCACATCACGGTCGTCGGCGACGCGATCACGGTGACGCCGAGCTTCCTCGGCGCCGAGCCGGCCATGGTGCTGTCCGGGCCGCAGCGAGGTCTGCGGCTGCTCGCCGAGGAGGAGGAGCTGGGCCGGGCGCTGCTCGCCGGCCTCGCTCCGCACCAGCGTTCGATCGCGATCACCAGCGCGGTCGCTCCCGACGACGTCCTGACCCGCAACGACCCCGCGGCCGACGCCGCCCTCATCCCCTCCGGGCTCCCGTACGCCGACATGTCAGAGTCGTCGCGGGGCATGCTCGAACGGCTCGTCCGCCGCTACTTCGACCGCGCCCCTGGCTGGTACGGCGAGACCTGCTGGCAGGACGCGCTCGACGCCGGGCTCGACAAGGTGACCTTCGCCTGGATGGGTTCTGATCAGCGCGGTCAGGGCCACTACTACTGCGTGGCCGGGCCGACGTTCCTGCTGGAGTACGACAACACGCAGGACGAGGCCAACCACGTCCACTCCGTGTGGCGCGACCTGCGCCACGACTGGGGCGGCGACCTGCTGGCCCGGCACTACGCCGACCACCACTGACCACCGCCTCGGTCAGAAAGGCCGACCCGGCGCAGGGGCAGGGCCCAGCCGCGCGGCAGGCCGGGGGCGGCGGCGGGCAGGTGCAGCCGCCCCCGGGCCGCCTGCCAGGAGGCGACGATCACGAACGTGACGCTGACCAGCAGCGCCCACGCCCCGAACTTGGCCGGATGCACCAGTTGCCAGGTCTCCCGCTGGTACGGGTACTGCCAGGCGCCGAGGTAGGTGGCCAGGTTCTCGGCCACCCACAGGAAGAACCCGATGAGCGTCAGCGACAGCGCCAGCGGCATCTGGTAGCGGTGCGCGCCCACGGTGAAGTGCACCACCGTCCCCCAGGTCACCAGGACGAGCAGGACGGCCAGCGGCAGCCGCAGGTCGATCCACCAGTGCTGGCTGACGAAGTTCACGTAGATCGCCACCGCCACCAGGGTGACCGGCACGGTGCGGTAGGCCACCAGGCGCAGCGAGAAGATCCGCCAGGCCGCGCAGACGTAACTACCGACCGCCGCGTAGAGGAACCCGCTGTAGAGCGGCACCCCGCCGAGCTTGGTGTAGGCCGGCTCCGGGTAGCTCCACGACCCGAGCCGTACCTTGATCAGCTCGAAGGCCAGCCCGACCAGGTGGAACCCGGCGATGACGGCCGTCTCACCGCTGCTCTCCCAGCGCAGCGCGCGCAGGGTCACGGTGACGGCCACGGCGTAGATCAGCAGTGCGTCGTAGCGCGGGACGGGCAGCGGCACGACGGACGAGGCGGCCAGACCGGCGAACATGGCCACCGCGAACACGCACGACCTGGCCTCGGCCCAGGCGAACCGGAACAGCTGCGCGACGAAGAACCTCACGCCCTCATCCGACCATCCGCACCCTGCCGGAGTTGCTCGGGTTTCGGGGAGGTCCTGTGAAGAAACGGAACTCCGGCGCGCGACCGTAGGAAAGCCTGAAGAAATCCGTAAACGGCCTGCGCCATGCTGGAGCCCTGAACCTCGGAGAGACCCTTCACCTCGAAGACCTCTCACCTCACAGACAAGGAACGACGGACATGGCGAGCAGACTGGTGGTCGGCACCTTCGTGACCCTCGACGGCATCATGCAGGCGCCCGGCGGGCCCGGCGAGGATCCCTCCGGCGGCTTCGAGCACGAGGGCTGGCTGCCCCCGCACGTCGACGAGGGGTTCGGCCGCATCATGGGCCCGCTGCTCGACCGCGCGGACGGCATGCTGCTGGGCCGCAGGTCGTACGACATCCTCAGCGCCCACTGGCCGAACGTCCCGGACGAGGAGGGCGGCGCCAAGATCAACGGCATGCCGAAGTACGTCACCACGCGCACGCCGATGACCGCCGCCTGGCGCAACACCGAGGTCCTGGTCGGTGAGGCCGCCGAGACCGTGGCCGACCTCAAGCGCCGCACCGACGGCACGATCCTCGTCCAGGGCAGCAGCGACCTGCTGCGCACCCTGCAGAGCGCCGAGCTGGTCGACGAGTACCACCTGCTGGTCTTCCCCCTCGTCCTCGGGCGGGGCAAGCGGCTGTTCGCGGAGGGGGCCACGCCGGCCGGGCTGAGGCTGACCGGTTCGAGCGCGACGGAGGCCGGCGTCGTCTACGTCACCTACGAGTGGGCGGGCAAGCCGTCCTACGGCACCATCGTCTGAGCCGCCCCACGGCGCGCTCTACAGGCTGTAGAGTAAGCCGGGACATCGGACGGAAGGGTGGATCGTGCTGCGCTGGTTTCGACTCGTGGCGGTGGCCGAGGCGTGCTCGTGGGCGGGGCTGCTGGTCGGGATGTTCTTCAAGCACGTGACGGAGACCGGCGAGCTCGGGGTGAAGGTGTTCGGGCCGATCCACGGGGCGCTGTTCGTGCTGTACGCGGCCGGGGTGCTGCTGGCGGCGCGGGAGGCGGGCTGGAGCCGGGGCACGGTGGTGCTGGGCCTGGCCTGCGCGATTCCGCCGTTCACCTCGGTCTGGTTCGAACGCCGGATGGCGGCGCGCACGGCGGTGGCGGCGACCCCCGCCACCTGACCGGCACGCGACCCTCCCTCGGCGGGTGTCAGAACATCTGGGACAGGGCCACGATGATGGCGATCAGCGTGATCGGGCCCATCACGGCGGTCGAGACCACGATCGCGCTGCGGCCGGGCAGGACGCGGGCGAGCGCTCCGGACGCGGCCCTGCGCACCGGCGCCGCGCCCGGCAGCACGAACAGCCCCAGCGTGAACAGGCCGGCGGCCAGGCTCTCGGCGTGACCGGCGTTCAGTCGTCCGGCCATGTGGAGCAGCCCTCCGGCGGCCAGCCCGAACGCCACCGACAGCAGCAGGTGGCCCACGGTCACGAGCCCGGCCGTGGACAGTGGCGGCCGCTCCTCGGCGAAGTAGTGGTCGGCGGCGCGCAGCGCCAGCGAGAGCGCCGCCGCCCCGAGCCCGCCGGAGACCGGGTTCATCACGGTCAGCGCCATCAGCGTCACGAGCATGAGCACGCCGACGAACCCGCTGCCGTGCAGGAACCGCCGCAGGTCGAACGGCTCCTCGGGAGGCGCGGGCCGGCGCCAGCGCGCGGGCCGTCCGGACTGCTCGGACTGCGCCGACTGCTCGGACCAGTCGGAGTGCAGGGTCGGCGCGGGGACGAGGGAGCGCTCCTCCTGCGGCCTGGCGTAGGTGACCGGTGGCAGCAGGTCGGAGAGGGTGTCCATGGCCTGGGTGCGGTCAGGGCGGCGCGGCGCGCCGCTCGCCGGGTCGAGCGCCCTGGCCGTGCGCAGCAGCTCGCGGGCGTCGGGCCGGGCGGTGGGATCGACCTGGAGCGCGCTGCTCAGCCACCCCCGCAGCCAGGCCGGCGCCTTGTCGATCTGCGAGCGCCCTTCCATGGTGTTGTAGCAGACCGACTCGAACGTCCCCGTGCCGAACGGCGGCAGCCCCGTGGCGGCGAAGAACACCGTCGAGGCCAGCGAGTGCACGTCGGCCGCCTGGGTGACGTGGGAGGCGCGGATGATCTCGGGCGCCAGGTAGCCGGGCGTGCCCACGACCATGCCGGTCGCCGTCAGCCGGACCGCGTCCACCAGGTGCGCGATGCCGAAGTCGATGACCAGCGGCTGGCCGCCGACCAGCATGACGTTGGACGGCTTGAGGTCGCGGTGGATCACCCCGGCCTCGTGGATGTCCACCAGCGCCTGGGCCAGCCCCTGAGCGAGCGTGACGACCTCGTGCGCCGCCAGCGGGCCCTCGGTCAGCACGGTGTCCTCCAGCGTGCGGCCAGGGGCGAACCTGGTCACCACGTAGGGCTTGCCGCCGGCCAGCTCGGCGTCGATCACCTCGGCGACGAAGCGGCTGCGGACCCGCCGCATGGTCTCCACCTCGCGGAACAGGCGGTCGCGCGCCTTCAGGTCGGCCGCGACGTGCGGGTGCAGCACTTTGATCGCGACTTCCCGGCCCGCCGCGTCGAGACCGAGGTGGGCGACCCCCATGCCGCCCTCGCCGATCTTCCGGATCATCCGGTACGGGCCGAGTTGTTCCTGCGTCTGAGCACCCATTCCCGACTTCATCCTCCGTGTTCCCCCGGAACGCCGCGGTCCCGCCTCTCGGGACGGCCCGGACATTCTCCCGTAATGCATCCCCCGAGATGCACAGTAAGCGAAGATCTGCCCGGGTGCGGCGGGCTTGGCGAAGCCGGCCCCACCGAAGGCCCCGCCCGAAGGCCCCGCCCGAAGGGCCCCGTTCAGCCGGCGTAGGGGAAGTTGGCGCGGAAGGTGCCGTGCGGGCTGTGCCGGCGTTCGAGCTAGCGCAGGCGCCGGAGTGCGGCGGCTGCCGGACGGGCGGGCGAACGCGCCGCCCAGGTGGCGCACTTGCACGTTCATCAGCGGGGCGATCGGATCGGCCAGCAGGGTCTTGGCCACCGCGTCGTCCAGCTCGGTGAGCAGTTCGGCGCGCGCGGCGCCCGGGCCGGGCTCGGTGGGCTCCGCGGTGATGGCGCCGAGCTCGGCCACCGTCATGGTCCGCCTGCCGTCGGCGAGGGGGCGGGGCAGCCGGACCAGCGGGGCGAGCAGGTCGCGGGCCGCGTCGTCAGGGCCCAGGTAGGTGGCGTCGACGGCGACGAGGGGGTCGGAGCCGGGGAAGTGCAGCAGGTGCAGCCAGAGGGTCAGCTCGTCGGGGGCGGTCGCGGTGATCCGGCGGTAGGCGTCCATCACGTCCTGGGCGAGCTCGGCCGGCCACATCATCCGGCCGCCGTACAGGTGCGGCGCGGGGTGCGGGGTGAGCTCCAGGGCGGTGACG